>JAFAUR010000109.1 GCA_019243205.1 Acidobacteriaceae bacterium
CCGCGGCGAAGAGCACCGCCCAGCAGCATATCGTGGTGATGAAGAAAGGGCGTAAGCTCCGCGACACCGCCCTCATCGTAGCATCGGCTTTGGCGCTGTCATGCGCTTTCCTCCGAGCCGCCGATCCTCCTCCCGGGCTGCTTCGCAAGGTTGCCGCCCGCGAAGAGGAGAACGCCCGCGCACGCCAGAACTATACCTATCGTCAGTCGGTTACCATCCAGGAATTTACCTCAAATGGAACCATTGCCGGCGAATTCCGGGAGGTTCGCGACATCACGTTTTCACCGAATCGAGTCCGATACGAAAAAGTGCTGGATGGCTCGCACAACACGCTGCTGCGCATCAAACTCACGCCCCAGGACCTCGATGACATCCGCAACATCCAACCATTCCTGCTGACTCAGGAACAATTGCCGCTGTACGAAGGCAAGTACAAAGGCGAGGAGACCATCGACGGTCATCCGTGCTTTGTGGAATACATCCGCCCGCGCCAGATTTTGTCTACCCAGCGCTTTTTCGAAGGAACGCTCTGGGTCCGCCAATCCGATCTCGCGGTAGTCCGCAGCGAAGGAAAAGCTGTTCCCGATATCGAAACGCTGCGGGAACAGAATCTCTTCCCGCACTTCACCACCATCCGGCGCGAGATCGACGGCAAGTGGTTTTTCCCCGTTCAGACATACGCAGACGATACCCTGTACTTCCGCCAATCGCCCCAGCGGATTCGGATCGTCATCCGCTACATGGACTACAAGAGCTTCGGTGCAGAGTCAACTGTGACATTTGGGTCGGAAACCCCTCCGCCTAAATAGGTAACGCGGCGAAATCTTCCGGTGTGTCGACGTCACTTGCCGCTTCCGGCAGAGCGAACGGGAGCACGGCGGTTTCGGAAGCACGTAGTAGCACTCTGGCTCCCGCGCCGGGAGGCAGCGTCGCCAGTCTCTGGAACATCTCGCGCTTGAAAAATGCGGGAACTCCAAGTGTTCCGTTATATTCTGCGGCGACCACGGGAACTCCGCCCCGAATGAGTTGGCCGCGCATTGATCGTAAGTGCTCCGCTGTCACAAGCGGCTGGTCTGCCAGCATCACGGCCACCCCCGCGGCATCGGGTCCGCTCGTCTGAACCTGCTTTATTCCGGCAACGAGCGAAGATCCCATGCCGCTCGCCCAACCCGCGTTCACTACGATGTCAACCGGGTAAGCCGCTATCGCGGCTTGTACTTGATCCCCTTCCGCGCCCACGACCACAATCACCGGATCGAACTCTGAGTCGCGCGCTGTTTCCACGGCACGGCATACCAGCGGCTTGCCGCGGTACGGAATCAGCTGTTTCAAGCGGCCCATGCGCGAAGCCGACCCGGCGGCCAGAATGACGGCCGCAATCTGCAGGCACGGCATCGTCAGCCGCGATCGTTGTTGACCAATTGAAGCGGAGCTCGCCTGTTGCCTTGCACTACCGTGATGGCTTCCAGTTTCCCTAGCTCGCGCCGCGCAATATTCGCCCAGGTGCTCGAGCCGTCAAGCTTCAAATACGCGCGCCAGTGGCGCATGGCGCCCAACACGTCATGCGCGGCCTGGTTCAACAGCGCGAGGTTGTAATGCGCGTCGGCATAGTTCGGGTGTAACCGGAGCGCTTCTTCGTAGTGATGTCGCGCACTCGCCACATCACCCTGTTCATCGTAAAGATTGCCGAGATTGAAATGCGCCAGTGGGTAGTGCGGATCGATTTCAAGCGCTCTCAGGTACCGCTTCTCCGCATCTGCCCAGGCATGCCCGTTGAAGAAAACAGTTCCAAGATTCACCAGTGCTCCCGCCGAGCGCGGATCTAACTCCACTGCTTTCTCGTAAGCCTCAATAATCTGCTCGTAGGGCGCTCCCGTCTGCTCCAGCTCCAGCCCTTTCTCAAACCAATAATCGGCTTCAATCTTGTGTCGGAGCTTTTCCGCGATCGCGCCGCCGCTTTTCTGCGTGGGCGGAAGTTGCAGCAGCTTGTTGATCTCGGTCTCGTCGAAATCAAACAAAAGCTGGCCGGAAGCCGGCTCCATCTTCTGCTTGCCGATCTGAATCCGCACCCGGCGGCCGTCTTTATAGACCTGTACATCGCCGCGAAGATCGGGAAGGTGATCCAGCTGACCACGAATGACGTCTAACGCTTGGCGAATTAGCCGGGGGTGCGCTCGCTCGCCACGCAGCCGCGCAATCCTTTTCAGAATCAGCAGGTCCGAGAAACGATACTGCGAGGCAACCGGGATTAACCCCTGCCTCTCCCAGTTTTTCAGCTGCCGCCCATCGATTTTCAGGAGGCGACAAACCTCCCTGCGAGTGTAGGATCCGCCTGTTTCTCGCTCTAATTCGGGTGCGGGATGTTCGGAATTGACCCGCAGCACAGGACGATCATAGCACCCGTTTGCTACATCTCCGTTAGCAAACTTCGCCGCTCGCCGCCGGAAATCCCATTACGACGCAATTGGTTACGTAGGCGATAGCATATCGTACTAAACTGGTCTTATATCCTATGGGCCTGAGGAAAAAAGTGGGTCGACGGTCGGCTCTCCAGGAACATACTCTTGCCGATCTCCCCACCGGACAGCGTTGTATTCTTGACCGTCTGGATTTGCCCGACGATCTCGCCCGCCGTCTCATGGAATTAGGATTTCTCCCCGGAAACGAAGTAGTGCCGGGTAGACGTGCTCCTGGCGGCGGCCCCCGCGTGTTTCGGGTAGACGGCAGCGAGGTCGCTCTCCGTGACGAAACCGCGCGGAAACTGTTCATCCGGCGTGATCCGGAGTCGGATCTGGTCGTACTCTGATGAGCAGCTGTCACGAGAATGGCCCCCGCGCCAGCCTCCTGCCAAACCCGTCTATCCAGCCGCCTCGCCCCGCCAGCGACCGCCCGATCATCGTGGCGCTCGTCGGTCCTCCGAACTCCGGGAAGTCGACTCTCTTCAACCGCCTCACCGGCCTGCGCCAAAAAGTCGCAAACTTCCCGGGCGTAACCGTCGAGCATCGCATCGGAAAAGCCAAACTCAAAGATCCCCACGAGGTTTTTCTCGTCGATCTGCCCGGCATCTACAGCCTTCATCCCCGGGCCGAAGACGAGAAAGTAACCTCGGATGTCCTCAAAGGGGAACGTCCAGGGTTTGCTAAACCGGACGCGGTCATTCTGATTCTCGACGTCACCAACCTCGGCCGTCACCTCGCTTTGGCTGCGCCCATCCTGAGCCTCAAGCTGCCGACACTGATCCTCTTGAACATGGCCGACGATCTCCGCGTCCGCGGCGGCAAAGTCGATGTCGCGGCTCTCGCCGCCGAGCTCGATTGCCCGGTAGCCTTAATTAGCGCCGCCAAAGGCGAGGGAATTGACCGAATCCAACAATTCCTGCTCGGCACCGCTGTGCGCCTCAATGCTCCCCCGGCGAGGGTCGAGCTTCCTGTCCTCCAGGACGTTCCCAAATGCCGTCAATGGGCCGCAAACCTGGGCATGCGCGCCTCCTATCGTGCGCCTGCTCCGCCATTGTGGACGCGGCGGCTCGACTCTGTTTTCTTACATCCACTCGCCGGACCGCTCATTTTTATAGCCGTCGTGATCGCTGTCTTCCAGAGCATCTTTTCCTGGGCACAGCCTGTCATGAACGGCCTACAGCAGCTCGTGCTGCTCTCCGGCCGCTGGATGACTAACGTCTTGCCCGACAGCCCGTGGCGCTCTCTCCTGGTGGACGGTGTCTGGAGCGGCGTTGGCTCCGTTGTCGTTTTTCTGCCGCAGATTCTTCTGCTGTTTCTCTTCATAGGCATTTTGGAAGACTCCGGCTATCTCGCCCGTGCCGCGCTCATCGCGGACCGCACCATGGCCAAGCTCGGATTGCAAGGCAAATCGTTCATTCCCCTGCTCTCGGCTTACGCGTGCGCCGTGCCCGCCATCATGGCCACCCGCGTCATCGAGAACAAGCGCGACCGGATCGCCACCATGATGATCGCACCGCTGATGACTTGTTCCGCGCGTCTTCCTGTTTACACCTTGCTCATCGCGGCCTTTGTTCCCAACGTCCGTATTGTCGGTGGATTTCTGTCTCTGCCGGTAGCGACCATGTTGAGTTTGTACGTGCTCGGATTCCTGGTCGCGACCTGTGTCGCGCGCGTTCTGAAGTCGACGGTTCTGAAAAGCACCGGCTCCTCGTTCATGCTCGAAATGCCGCCTTATCGCTGGCCCACTTTGCGGTCGCTGGGATTACGGCTGTTCGATCGTTCGAAGATCTTTCTGCGCCGCGCGGGAACGGTCATCCTCGGAGTGGCCGTCGTCCTCTGGGTTCTCGCTCACCTTCCGCTGCACGACGGGAAAGCTCCGGATTTACAGAATAGTTTCGCCGGTAACGTCGGCAAAGCCATTGAACCACTCATCAAGCCGCTCGGCTTCAACTGGAAGATCGGTATCGGACTCATTACCTCGCTCGCCGCGCGTGAAGTGATCGTTGGAACCCTCGGCACCATCTACGGCATCGAAGGAGACGAGCAGTCAAAGGGTCTGCAGCAGGCCGTCCACCAGGATCTCAGTGCCGCCGGCGCCGTAGCGCTCCTGATCTTCTTCGCGTTCGCGATGCAGTGCTTCTCCACTCTGGCAGTCGTCCGGCGCGAAACCGGCTCCTGGAAATGGCCTGCCTTCCAGTTCTCCTACATGCTCGCGTTAGCATACGGAGGGTCGTGGTTGGCGTTCCACATCACGTCCTTTTTCCTGGGATGAGCGAAATCAAAGACGTAGTCATTCTCGGCTCAGGTTGCGCCGGGAACACAGCAGCTATCTATACGGCCAGGGCAAACCTTGCGCCGCTGGTGTTCGAAGGCCACGAGCCGGGCGGTCAACTCTCGATCACGACCGAAGTCGAGAACTTCCCCGGCTTTCCCGAGGGCATCCAGGGACCCGCGCTGGTCGAAAACATGAAGCAGCAGGCCCAGCGATTCGGCGCCATATACCAGCATGGGCGCGTTACGCATGCCGAGGTCTGCAAGCGCCCTTTTACACTCGAACTGGAACACGGCGAAACGATCCAAACGCGGACACTGATCATCGCGACGGGAGCTTCTGCGCGCTGGCTCAACCTGCCTAATGAGCAGAAGTTGATCGGCCATGGCGTCAGCTCCTGCGCGACGTGTGACGGCTTCTTTTTTCGCAACCGTAAGATCATGGTGGTCGGCGGCGGTGACTCGGCGATGGAAGAAGCAAACTTCCTCAGCCGCTTCGGCACCGAAGTGGCAGTGGTTCATAGGAGCGATATGTTCCGTGCCTCCAAGATCATGCTTGAACGCGCCAAGTCGAATCCGAAGATTGAGTTCCTCACGAACACGGTCGTCGAGGATGTGTACGACGCTACGAAAGGCGAAGTCACGGGCGTCAAGCTCCGCAACGTATTGACGAAGGAGACTTACGATCGCGAAGTCGACGGATTCTTCGTAGCCATTGGACACATCCCGAACACCAAGCCCTTCGCCGGGCAGCTCGATCTCGACGCGGACGGCTACATCATCTCGCACGGTGGCGCACGCACGAACATTGCCGGCGTCTTTCATGCCGGTGATGTGCAGGACCGGAGCTACCGGCAGGCGATTACGGCTTCAGGCGCAGGTTGCATGGCTGCAATCGAAGCCGAACGGTTCCTCGAAGCCGAAGGACATTGAGGCGTCATGCTTCACTTCGCGCGAGAGATCTCAATCGTGAGGGCCCGGTAAACAGCGCTTCCAGTCCGATGCCGCGAATCCAGTTGCGTTTCCAGTACCAGCATTGCTCGCGAAAGAATTCGGTCGACGTGAAATAGTTCTTCGGCTTGCGTACAGCCTTCGCGAAGCGGACCGCAGCTGCATACAAACGAGGGCGCGTACATAAAGAGGCTAAATTCTCGGGCGTAAACGTCGGGAAAGTTTGCGTCCATAGATAAAACGCGTTATGCGGGGCCATGCCGGGGAACAACAAGTCGCGACTATGTGACGCCGTCCCTCTGAATCCCGGGTAGAAGTCAGTTGTCTCGCCGGTCACGCTAGTTTGAGTCCGGCGATACTCAATCAGCTCTTCCGGCAGATTACGCATTTCGGTGATATTGCTCATGCGAATCCAGAGTTCTTGATCCTCGTACGGTTTCAAGTTGCGGTAATTTCCCGCTGCC
>JAFAUR010000118.1 GCA_019243205.1 Acidobacteriaceae bacterium
TCCCTGTTGACGAGGCTGCGGATCGGCACGATGTCGATGATAGCCGCTTCATGCCTATCGAGCGACTGCGATTGCCGCTTCATGCGATCTTCCTTTGCGCAGCTTTTGGCGAAGGCGAACAGCGCCTAACGAGAACGCGCATCAGGTTCATGCCTGCGGTCATGGAAGACGTAAAATCCGTAGCGATAATTATTCCAATCCGGGATGTCCTCCCGGATTCCACAGTTCAGAAGATCGGTCTCGTCGGCCACACCACCGAAGATCCAGGCGCGCCCGCTGAGGAAAAGCGGCAGAGGTTCTGTTTGGGGAACGGCGCAACAAATCTGCGGCTGGGTGACCCGTCTGAAGAGATTGTATTGAGTCGCCATGTCGAGCCCTCCCCGTCGCGACTCCCGTCAAAATTCGTCCCCAGCAGGATATGTTCGGATGCAATCAAGTCGCACTAACATAGGTTAATCGGGGAAGTAATTTTTGGTCGGCATCCCAATCTAATTTCGGCGGAACTTTTTGGTGCAGGCTTGGTTTTCGTGCCGAGAATTCACCAAGCCTTGGGCTCGCGAATTGGATGGAGAATCAACAATGAAAACATCGGTACATGCGCTCGCGCTTACGTTTGCCATGTCCGCTATCGGCTCTCCGGCACAGGCGCAGACAAACTCCACCGGCGATCAGCACTTCATCTCCAAGGGCAATCCCGGGGAATGGCGAGCTTCGAAACTCGTCGGCGTCGCAATCTATGGGCCAGACAACCAGTCGATCGGGAAGGTGAGTGACGTTCTCGTCGACGGATCCGGATCCGTCAAAGCCGTGGTGGTGGGAGTGGGCGGTTTTCTCGGGGTCGGGCAGAAAGACGTGGCCCTGCCCTTTTCGGAAGTGAAGTGGAGTGAGGAGCCGGTCGTCGAACCTTTGCCCGCGCCTGCGAGCGGCACGCAGCCGACATCGCCGACGAACACTTCGTCGATCGCATCGACCAACCAAGCCGCTTCGCCCTCCGCATCGGCCCTGCCCGGCAGTTCGGCGGTCACCCCACCTCGGACAACGGTCTACGATTACCCCGATCATGGCTCTGTGACATTGACCAAGGACCAGCTCAAAGCGGCGCCCGATTTCCATTACGCGTCGGGTAAGTCTTGAGACTATTTCGTTGCGAGGGGGCATCACCCCGCGGTTGAAAGATGAGGACCTTCAGGCGATCGCAAGCTATCTGAAGGATTTGCCCGGAGAAAGTTTACCGCATCTGCGCTTCCCGCCGATGATCCCACCATGCGTGCGGGAGGCGCGATCTGCCGTGATCTCTGTTCTGCTTGTCACAAGCCCGCTGGCACCGGCATCGCCAATCTTTTCCCGGACCTGGCCTCCTCCGGGGCGGTCGAGTCACGCGAGCCGACAACTCTCCTTCGCGTGGTGCTGCGCGGCGCGCAAAGCGTCTCGACTTCGGGCGCTCCGACCAGCCCCGCCATGCCCGCCCTTGGCTGGCAGCTCGACGATGCCGAGATCGCAGCCGTCATCACGTATGTTCGCAACAGCTGGGGCCATGCGGCCGCGGCCGTGAGCGAGCGAAATGTCCGCAATGCCGGCGCGCGCCTTGCCGCCCGAAGCGACTAAGGGATTCGGCAGGTGGAAATGGGAGCGCAGCCCTGCGCCGCACCCGGCAGCGGTTGGCTGGCGCTTCCTCGCGCTGCGCCGGGACGGTAATTGACCCTCAATGAAGCGCAGACCGAGATTCCCGCTCCACAAGACAGCCGCGAGATACCGACGAGCCCGCAGATCCTTGCGCGAGCCGATTTCCCCACGCAGTCGATACGGACTTGATTGGACCAATTTCTTCATCTCGGACGTTCAGACGAGCTTCGGCTCTTTCGTTGCATTCTACCTTGCGGGCTTGCATTGGTCGAAACCGGATGTTGGCATGGTGCTGACGATCGGCGGTCTCGCAGCGGTCATCAGCCTGTTACCCGGAGGTGCGCTTGCCGACGAGATCGCGCATAAGCGCCTCCTCATCGCCTGCGGCATCGTTTCGCTCGCCGGCACCGCTCTCATTTACGCGTTTGCGCCCTCTTTCGGGATGGTGGTGATCGCCGAGCTGCTACATGGAACCACGGCCGGATTGATCGGGCCTGGCATATCGGCGATCAGTCTCGGACTTGTGGGTCGCCGCGCAATGTCCTCTCGAACGGGACGCAACCAACGATTCCAGGCGGCGGGGACCGCGATCACGGCGGCAATCATGGGCTTCATCGGCTCCCGCTTCTCGACGCGCGCGATCTTTTTTGCCACCTCGATCTTTTGTGCGCCGGCGCTCGTCGCGCTTGGGCTCATACGGCCAGAGGAGATCGATTATCATCGCGCCCGCAATGCGAAGACGGGCGAGCAATCGAGCGACCGCTCTCGTCTTCTCGATGTTGCAAAAAATCGACCCCTACTCGTCTTCGCAGCGTGCTTGATGCTGCTTCAACTTGCCGACGCCTCGATGCTGCCGCTCATCGGAGAAAATCTTGCGCTCAGCGGGAGCGGTCTTGGCTCGATGTACATGTCCGGCCTCATCATCGTGCCCCAAGTCGTGGTCGCCGGGCTCGCGCCTTGGGCGGGCTATCATTCGGAGACACGGGGGCGCAAGCCGCTTCTCGTGCTGGCCTTCGGCCTCGACGCGCTGCGGGCCCTGCTCCTCGCTTTCTTCAGCAGCTATTCCGTACTGATTTTGGTCCAGGTTCTCAACGGCGTGAGTTCGGCCATCATCACGGTCCTGACGATTCTCGTGGTCGCCGATCTCACCGCCGGTAGCGGTCGCTTCAATTTGACGACCGGTGTCGTCGGAATGCTTCAGGCGATCGCCGCGGCCATCAGCACGACGGCCACCGGTTTTCTTTTCTCCAAATTCGGCGCGTTCATCGGCTTCCTCGCGATCACCGGCGTCGCGGCGGCAGCCACCTTTTTTCTGTGGGCCGCCCTGCCGGAAACCAAGCCCTCGAAGTATCTCGATTAAAGATCATGCCGCCTCGCTTGCGAGCCGGCTCTCCTCTCCAGCAATGATGGAACTCGTTTGCCGGCCGCAAGTTGGATTGGCGGATGCCGCCGGGCTGGCGGGCTTCGCCAACGCAATGGGGAACTCAACATGTTCGAGCGATATCTCGGGCTTTCCGGAATAGCGGTTGCAGCGCTACTCGCCGCCGCACCCGCCATGAGCCAATCGACTGCCGCTTCCTCGATTTCCGAAGGGCAGATCGTGAAATACCTGCAGACGGTGAACCATGGCGAGATCACCGATGCGAGAATGGCCTTGCGGAAAAGCAAGGACGCGGACGTCAAGAATTTCGCCAACCAGATGATCAAGGATCATACTGCGAATGACAGGACGATGGCGAAGCTCTCGCGACAGATAAAGGCAAAGCCTGCTTCGAGCGACGAAACGAAATCCCTCATGTCGGAGGCA
>JAFAUR010000381.1 GCA_019243205.1 Acidobacteriaceae bacterium
CGAAGTTCCCGGCTTGGGTGAGCTCCAGGTAACCGGAAATTCTCTTCACGTGCGAGCCGAGCATGGCGCCAGCGCAGTGCCGGCCGTTCTGCTGGCCCTGGAGTCGCAAGGACTGCGAGTGGCTTCGGTAAAAGTCTCCCGCCCGTCGCTCGACGACGTGTACCTCCACCACACCGGGCGTACGTTCGCGCAGGCCGAGGGCCAGAGCTGATGTTTCTGGCCCAGACCTGGTACATGACTACCCGGCTCATCCGGCGTCTCATCCGGCAGCCCTGGTATGTGGCGCTGACCCTCATCCAGCCGATCATCTGGCTAACTCTTTACGGCCAGCTGTTTCAGCGCGTTGTGGATTTGCCGGGTTTTCGCGCTACCTCGTACATCGACTTCCTCACTCCCGGGATCGTTATTATGTCGTCCCTATTTGCGTCCGGGTGGACAGGAATGGGCGTCATTGTGGATATCGATCGTGGAGTGATGGACCGATTGCTTGTCTCGCCCGTAAGCAGGCCCGCTATCATTCTGAGCCGCCTCTTGAATCTTTCGCTGACTACGATCGTCCAATCGCTGATTCTTTTCGGCTTGGGAGCACTTCTGGGAGCGCGCTACCGGGGCGGCGTTGGCGGGTTGCTGGTACTGCTGGTCGCGGCCGTGTTGCTCGGCTGCGGATTCGGGGCTCTCTCCATCGCCCTGGGATTCACGTTGCGAAAGCAGGAGTCCGTCATCGGAGCAGTAAATTTTGTGTTGCTGCCTCTGACATTCACTTCCCCGGTGTTCATGGCGAACAACCTCATGCCGCAGTGGATGCGAGCCGTGGCTCAGCTAAACCCGGTGAACTGGTCGGTGGAAGCTGGACGCTGGGCCCTCGCCGGCCAGCCGGACTGGGGAGCTGTCGGAATCCGCTTGCTGCTGTTGGCGGTCTTTGCCTTCGTTGCAGTTTTGATAGCGCTGCGGGCGTTCCGCGCACATCAACGAGCTGCTTAGCCGGAAAAAATACGCACACTCCGGTGCGCTTGCCCATCGAATGGGGAGGAGAAAGCGTATTGGCGTCAAACGGCAAAGTTGCATTCATAACGGGAGCGAATCGCGGCATCGGATTCGAGACGGCGCGGGAGCTAGGTGAAAAAGGTGTTCACGTCGTCCTCGGCAGCCGCGATGAGCAAAAGGGAAGAGAGGCCGCACGCAAGCTGCGCCAGTCAGGCATCGAAGCTGACTCGATCCAATTCGATGTCGGGGATGCCAAACGGTATCGCGCGATTTATGACTTCTTTGATGAGCGCTTCGGCAAGCTCGACATCTTAGTAAACAATGCGGGTATCATGCTGGAGTCGCTTAAAAACGAGAACAAAACTAGTGCGATATCGTCCGAAGTTTTGCGCAAAACCTTCGACACCAATTTTTTCAACCTCATTGAATTGACTCAGGTGCTGTTGCCTCTGGTGGAGAAGGCGCCTGCAGGCCGAATTGTTAACCTCTCGAGCATTCTCGGCTCACTCACGCTGCAAGCGGATCCTAAATCGCCGCTCGGGCCCGGGAAGCCTTTTGCCTATGATGCGTCGAAGACTGCCTTGAATGCGTTCACCATTCACCTTGCGGGCGAGTTACGCGGCACGAAAATCAAAGTAAACTCCGCCCATCCCGGTTGGGTGAAGACGGCAATGGGGGGAAGCCAGGCGCCGATGGAAGTGAGCGAAGGCGGAAAGACGAGTGCGCAACTCGCGTTGCTACCTGATGACGGTCCGACGGGCGGGTACTTCCATCTGGGGAAGGCCCTGCCATGGTGAGCGGCGGAGAGAACGCACTCAAGCTAAGGCGGCAGCTCGGTTCCGCGGGACCGACGGTCTTCCCGATTTCGCTGGGCTGTATGGGGATGTCGGGCATGTACGGCGCCTCGGATGACAACGAGAGCATCGCAACGATCCATGCTGCGCTCGATGCCGGGGTCAATCTGCTCGATACCGGCGATTTCTACGGCATGGGCCACAACGAGATGTTGATCGGTCGCGCGCTCAAGGACCGGCGTGATAAGGCTCTGCTGTCCGTAAAGTTTGGCGCGCTGCGTGGTCCTGACGGTTCGTTCTTGGGATTCGACGGACGACCGCCAGCGGTCAAGAACTTTCTCGGCTACAGTTTGAAGCGCCTGGGGCTAGATCACATCGATATATACCGCCCGGCGCGGCTGGACCCGAACACGCCCATAGAAGAGACCGTCGGTGCAGTCTCGGAACTGGTGAAAGCCGGTTACGTCCGCTACATCGGCCTCTCCGAAGTGGGTGCGGAAACGGTTCGCCGCGCGCATGCCGTTCATCCCATTTGCGATCTGCAAATCGAGTATGCGCTGATTTCCCGAGCGCCGGAACAGACGATCTTTCCGGCGCTTCAAGAATTGGGCGTCGGCGTAACTGCATATGGGGTACTCTCACGTGGCCTGCTGAGCGGCTCAAAGCCCGGGGGTAAAGGAGATTTCCGGGCATTCTTGCCGCGTTTCAAAAACGAAAACTTGCAGCAGAACCAGCGGCTGGCAGACACGCTCAAGAGTATGGCTTCGGGACGCGGAGTTTCAGCGGCTCAGCTGGCAATTGCCTGGGTGCTCGCGAAGGGCGAATCAATCGTTCCGGTCGTAGGAGCGCGGAAGCGGACGCAGTTGGAGGACTCGCTCAGAGCGCTGACAATTCAACTTTCACCGGACGATATCGCGACCCTTGAAAATGCCATACCAGCTACCGCAGTAGCCGGTTCGCGGTATGACGAGCATCAAATGCGGATGCTCGACAGCGAGCGCAACTAAGATCAGAAGCTACGGAGATGGCGGCTATGCGCTCCCCGACCCATATGGGAAGGGAGCGGTTGTTCCTGCAGGCGATCTGCGAGCCGAGCAAAATACGACTGCTGCTTATGTTTCCAGAAGACAGCCTGGCGGTAGACCTGTTCCCCCAAACCAGGATCGAACAGAATTTTCCGCCAGCACGCTCGAAGAAGAGCACCTGAGTTCTGCCCGTCCAGAGGCAGGCAAAACTCGTCGAGATTCATGCTCTGCATGAAATCGAAGCACTTCGAGCGGTAAGCCAATAAAATGCATGGCACCCCGACGCAGCAGGCTAGAACTGCGGAGTGGAGCCGGACCCCAATGAGCGCCGTGCTTCCGGCTACTGTCGCCAGAAAATCCTCAGCGGATCGCCGGTGTTCTTCGACCCTCAAGTCGGGGAGCCGATACGTGCGCCGGAAACGCTCGATCACTGCACGATCTCCGCTCCCTAGCGCTACGCCCACCACCTCGCCACCATCCTGCAGGAATTCTTTGGCGATCGCAGCTACATCTTTGAACAGCGGGTAATCTGTTTTTTCTCTCGCCAGATTGATCACAAGCCGCCGGCGCATGCGGAAGGCCGGAACACGTTCCGGCGTCAGACCGAGCGCGGGATCCCCGATGATCTGTATTTCCTCTAAGCCCGCGTTACGCAATGCAGACGCGGAGAGCGGTCCTCGCACAGAAAGGAAGTCGCAGCCCTCCAGGATTTCATTCCAGTTCCCGAGCGCGTTGCTATCCAGCGGCATGCCAAATCCGGGGCTACCGACTCCCGTGCCAACCGTATAAAGCGGTAACCCGAGTTCGTGCGCTAGTTTCGCCATCGGCAGGAACGACGAGTTCACCAGCGTACCGCCCCCGAGAAGAACCGCGCGGAAGAGTGAAGGTCCACCGAGTCCCCAGCGCGTGAGCATCCGTTCGCCGGGCTCAGGCAGTAGGGGCAGCAAAAGAACGTCTCTAAGTCCGTTCTGGATTGCCTCAAATAAAGCTTCATCGCCGAGATTCCGATGACCCGACCAACCGATGTACCCGATTACCGGCTGAGCGTGTTTCTTAGCCATAAGGCGAGTTGCGGCGACCTGGGGCGTCCGGGCAATCTCACCTACAAAGTTTCTGATCGCGCCGAGATCGTATTTAAACGGATTAGGGATTTCCACGGCAGCCCGTTTACCGTGTGTAACACACATATGAACCATGTGCGGCGGCGGGCAGAGAATTCTATGAGGTTTCTTTTGCGCTGGATCTTCGCAGCCGCCCCAGAGATAGATTGCTGTGAGCCAACGATATACGATCCGCGCGTTCGGAAATTGCCGCGACGATGACGTGTAGCTGAGTTACCAGATTTGTCCGAGCCTGGGCAAGTTGATTCGTTCCTTCAGCCCTCCAAGGAAAAGCGTTCACTCAAGTATTTCTTGATCCGGCGGTGCATGTAGACTGCCGAAACGGTCTGTATACAGGCTTTACAGCCCGGGCTCTCACTCACGGTGCAACACTGGTGGGGGCCGCAGGTTGCTGGTTTCGAAACCTGCCGCTGCCAGGGAGGGCTTCGCTTTGGCCAGAACGGTGGTTGCAATTACTGGTGCGTCGAGTGGAATCGGTGCAGCTTTTGCACACAAATTGGCGGCGGAACACGATCTGCTCCTGATTGCG
>JAFAUR010000503.1 GCA_019243205.1 Acidobacteriaceae bacterium
GAGTTCTTTTTCGTGCGCCAGGTGGCGAGAATCGAAGAACGTTTGCATGGGCGTTTTGCCGAAACAGTATTTGCCTGAATGTGGCGGATGTTCATTGTACTCTTCCAGCCAGTTATCCAGGTCAGCCTGTAACTGCTCGAGCGAGGAATATAGCCTTTTGCGAAACGCCACGCTGTAGAACTCATCTTTCATCGTGCGATGAAAACATTCGCAAATTCCATTGGTCTGTGGTGATTTCGCTCTGGTCCGGCTGTGGTCGATATTCTCCACAGCCAGATAGAGCTCATACTCGTGATGTTCGCGCTGGCCACAGTACTCGGTTCCTCGATCCGTCAGAATACGCAACCACGAAACATCCTGTTCTTCAAAAAATGGAAGGACGCGGTCATTCAGCATATCGGCGGCCACCAGGGCATTCTTCCGGTCGTACAGCTTGGCGCAGGCAACCTTCGTGTACGTGTCAATAAAAGTCTGCTGATAGATCTTCCCGATGCTCTTGATTGTGCCGACATAATAGGTATCCTGGGCTCCGAGATAGCCAGGGTGCGCCGTCTCGATCTCGCCGTGGGCTTCCTTTCCTGCTTAGCCTTTTCCAGGGCGCGCACTTGCGACTCCGTCAATACCTGGCCCGGTTCTTGCGCCAGCTTCGCCTCCAACGCCTTCAGGCGTTTTGCAAACGTTTCCAGGTCAGGGCGCAGCCAAACGCTTCGCACGGCCGTTGGCGAAGCAAACAGTCCACGCTTGGTCAGCTCGTTGGCCACCCGAACCTGACCATAGGCCGGCTGCTCGGTAGCCATTTCAACAATGGCCTGTTCGCTATGCGCTTCGATTCGGTTCTTCCAACAAGGTTTGCGCCGGCTGATCTCCTTCAGCGCCAGCTCGCCTCCCTTCTCATACAGTTCTCTAAAGCGATAAAAACTGTCACGCGAGTAGCCCATCACTTTGCAAGCCTCCGAAACACTGCCGAGCATGTCGGCCAGGTTCAGCAGACCCACTTTGTTCTTGATGATCTTTTGATCGGTGTTCACTGACATCTCTTTCTTGCGCGTTCGCGCAGTCTATCAGAAAATGTCAGATCAAGTTGCGACTACCACAGATTATTTTGCGCCGAATTCGCTGAATAGTGATGCGCTTTCGCGACGTCACGCAAACAATGCCGGCCCAAACGAGCAGCGAGAGCGCGCTTGGCTCCCGTAGATTCGCTTCGCCGGACGATGCAAGAAACGCACTCGCACCATCCCGTAGACAAATGTATCCGTGCCCGGCACGTCAACGATCTGAAATTTACCGCCGCTGTATAAGAACCCGGTTTCATGACCGGTACTGTCGACGAAATGGCCCGGAACCTCGTTGCTGCTGACTTGGCGCGGCTTTCTTGCCCAGAAAACAGACACTAGGATTGGCTTAGGCTAGCCAGACCAAAGCGCGAGCGCTTGACCGTTATTTGTCGTCGATGTCGGTTCCGACTTTGCGATCGGCTCCCTTAATCGTGTCCTTCAGGTCGCCGTAGGCCTGCTTCACCTTGCCCTTGCCTTCATCGACAACGCCTTCATCGTGAAGATTGGGGTTACCGGTAACACCGGCTGCCGCCTGTTTGGCTTTGCCTTTCATTTCATCGACCTTGCCCGTAACCTGTTCTTTTTCCATGCTCGAGCCTCCGCAAAGTGGGACTCGTTCCCGGCCCGAGTTGTTACCATACCTGGAGCCAGGAGAGATAGTACGAACCTATTTGTGCCGCCAGGTTCGTTCAGCCGGATAATCCGATTGCCGAATCGAGCGCTAATCGGAGCTGTAGAGTACACGGCCGTCTGTGACGGATGCAGTAGACGGCATCCTAAACGGCAAGCGTTTCTGATCCATGCATCACGATGCACTGTTCACCCCGACTGTCAACCAATTTTGACAACGGTTCGCATGAAGTACCCCAATCTGCTGCCACAATCACCGAATTTGAATGATATGCGGAACGGTTTGTGCTTATTCATTAATAGAATGTTGATTGAAACGCTTGACTGTTCGGCGAGCATTCCTCACGCAAAGCGATTCAAGAGTTCGCAATCCATTATTAACACCAGAGAATTCATTAACCGCTTGAGAACCGCCTTATCGTTTCGGACTTGTTGAAGATGTCACCCACCATTCGTGTCCGCGAACGGCTCGATGGAATGCTTATCATCACTGATCCGTGATCAGAACTACGTCGGCGACCCGCCATGAAGTTTTCCGGGCCAACGCATCGGATCCAGTCCAAGGTTGTGCGAAGCAGCTTATAGAATGTGTGCAACCCTCATGGCCTGTACCAGTTTGACATTTGCGAGAGGCTAAGGACGCGGTCATTACGAGACACAATCGGGGCCCTTTAAGACTCGTGCATGCTCTTCGGCATCCTTCTTCTCCCTTCCTTCGTACGAAATCAGATTCAACTTCGTGCGGATTTAGGGTGCAGGTCAGCGTCCTTTGCTTCTTCCCTGCCGGGCACAGAAGAGAGAACGGCGCTTGCAGGGTTGGACATAGGAATCTCGGCGAAGTTTGGCGGCAGGTCCACCGACGCGAAAGTCCGTTGACCTTCTAGGCAGTTCGACTTTAACCGACGTGCGGCGGCCAGACACTAGCGTTCGTTTGTCGGCGTGAGATTCCATTATGATTCAACGCATTGAGATCCGCGCGGCTTGCACCAGATCCAACCCTCGACATTCGACAACGCTGAAAAATTCCAAATTCGGCTCAGCTGTTCCCAGCTCCAACAGGAGCAGAAGCTTTTTGTAGACGTCCGACCGGAGATGTCGAACCAGGTCCTCCTGAGTTTCCCAACGGGCTTCTATATGCAGCGTGTCTTCGTTTGCCCATCCTTGAAAAACACGGCAACTCAAACAGCCCTTCTGCACCTGAATCGGACCGGAAAAGGACAAGAAGGACCTTCCGAAGTCCTCTTTCTTCCCCGGAGGGACGGAGATACTCATCAGTTCGAGAATCATCTCTGTCTCCCGCCAATCGCGGGAGCACCCAGGTTGGGCGGCAGCTCAATGCCTGGCGGTTAGAGCGGACGTCCCACCGCTGGGTCTTACTGAAACCCTGCACGGAGACGACCACTGGTGAGATGAGCACTCATCGGCCTAAATATGAGCTCACAAAGAAGCTTTCCATGCGAACACGTAGCCAAGGCTGGAAACAACTACGACATTTTGGAGAGCCCCCAAAGGTTTGGAGATGCTACCGCACTCTGCGGACCCCATTCGAGATTCGCTTTACCGCACTTATTCGAAGGCACGCAGCCGGAATCGATCGGCCTAGTCGCTTCGCGTTTGTGGACAACACTGTGCTTCGGGTCAGTTCGCTGCGTATATTGCGGGAAGGCGTTGTAGATCATCTTTAATCAGTAAGTATTCGCGGCGTTAGTCGCCGTGAGCCCGCTTCTGATGTAACGACCAGCCCAGCCAAGAGTACTGCCAGCCTACTTGAAGATTGTGGTAGTTGCTACCGAATCGAAGATATGTCCCATCGCTGTAAGTGACCTTTATTGAGTGATGTGCGGCGACACGGAACGCGACCGTTGCACCCAGACGAGAGCCTGTTTGTCTGGTCGCAAGATTCCGTATGCCGCTCAAGCTCGTCACTCCACCCCACCAGAAATTACCATCGAGCGACACCCAGGTGCCGGGTTTGAAGTCGTGGCTAAAGTGACCCTCAAAGCTCCCTATAGGTGCCTCTGTTTGAGTGGTGGGAACAGGGCGATCGAAATAGGCGTGATTGGCTGTGTAGAACCATACGCCCGCATAGCCATCCAGCACCCATTTGCCCCACCTCTGCGAATAGCCTAACTCTGGCTTGAATGCCCAACGATTGATGCCCCAGTTTACGAGCTTTTGTGGATCGTACTGACCGGTAGGTACTACGATTTTCAAACTTGCGCCTAAAAGTGCCTTTTGCTTCCACTTCAGGAATTGCGGAAAATGCATCGCCGGGCCTCCCAGAAGGTTCACTGAGAACCGCACAGTAGAATCCAGCAACCCTGAGCGATATACGGACTGGTGTTGCTGCAGGAGCTCTCCCTGAAAAGTTCCGACGCCATATGGCAACCCGGCAGCAACGTTAGCGGACCTTCCGAAAAATCTGAACGAATGATAATAACTGAACGTGGGAACGCTGAATACTCCCGTTGCTCCGCTAATTGGTATTGCGCCGTTGAAATCGACGCCTCCGTTGTAGTAGGACCACGTCATGTTGATGGCGTTAGAATCTATCGGTGTAATGACGTACGCTCGAGGGGCGAGATCCTGGGCGTAGAGGGGCCACATCATCGACGCGATCATCGGAACCAGCAAGCGCGCGAAAATCGCTTGCACGGTGATAATGCCGCTTTGGAGAGCCGAGTATGTGATTATTCCCTCATCACTTCAATTTTCTTGAAACTGGCCAATCCACACCGTGCAGAACAGCACGGACGGAAATAGTCATTAGTTTGAGAATCATCTCTGCCGCGGAGCCAGCACCACCGTTGCTGCTTAAACCCTGCACGGAGACAACCGACTGGTTAGCACAGGGAGTCATGATTCTAGTTGGCTGACAAAGAGGCTTTCCGTGCAACACTTACAGACCTTTTGAAAACCACCGCAACATTTTGGACCGCCCCCAAACATTTGGAGATGCTACCGAGGTCTCCGGATCCCCAGCTTCTTCATCCTTGCTTCGAGCGTTGTCGCTTTCAGACCTGTCACGTCTGCTGCCCCGCCGTGCCCTCGCACTCTCCACTGCGTCGAGTCTAAGACATGTCCAAGGTATTCGCGTTCAACTTCGTTCAGCCGCCGCAAGCCTCCCCTGTTATCTAGCCCTAATTCGGATAGTTCGGCTCGGAAGATCAAGCCTCTATTCAGGATCAGGTTTCGCTCGATCACGTTTCGCAGCTCGCGCGCGTTTCCTGGCCAGGAATATGTCTGGAAAGCCCGCATAGTGTTAGCGTCCACGCCTTCGATCTTTCGTCCCATCCGCCTGCCGAGATCCTCCAAGACATGCCATACCAAAGCGGGAATGTCCTCGAGCCGTTCTCGCAATGGTGGCACACAGATAGGAAACACGTTCAGGCGATAGAACAGGTCTTCACGAAATTTGCCTTCCTTCACCATGCCTGACAGGTTCCGGCTCGTGGCTGCAATAACCCGCACGTCAACGCGCATTGTCCTTGAGCTGCCCAGGCGCTCGAATTCTCCTTCCTGCAATACGCGCAGGAGTTTCGATTGCAGATCGACAGGGAGCTCGCCGATCTCGTCGAGAAAAATAGTGGAATTATCCGCAAGTTCAAAGCGGCCTATTTCGCGAGAAAGTGCTCCAGTGAATGCACCCTTTTCGCGGCCGAACAGCTCGCTCTCTATCAAGGTGGAGGGGAGCGCGGCACAGTTCACTTTCACCATGTGATGGTTCTTGCGCCGGCTCAGATCATGGATCGTTCGAGAGATCAGTTCCTTGCCGGTTCCTGTTTCGCCAAGAATTAGCACTGCGGAGTCTGTCTCCGATACGAGTTCGGCTTTTTTCAGAACGGCGCGGATCGCCGCGCTATCGCCCACTATTTTCGAATGGGAAAACTCGAGCTTAATCTCTTCCCGCAAATAGATGTTTTCCCGCTCGAGCTTATTCTTCAATTGACTCACTTCAGCGAGGGCGGACCGCAGATCTTCGGCAGCTCTTTTCCGCTCTACGGCGTTGGCGAACATGTGCGCGACGTCCTGGACCCGAGAAATGATGGGGCGGTCCCAGTGATAATGATTGCGAAACGAGCCGGTTCCCATTCCACCAGCTAGACGACCCGCTACGCGGAACGAAACGACTAGAGAAGATTTCAGTCCGATTGCCTCCATGTACTCGCGCTCGCGACTTGCCTCCGGCGGTAAATCGGATGGCCGTTCACACAACACTGTCTCGCCCCGGGTGATAAGATGCTCCAGCCAGGGCAGAAACCCTTTAAGAAGGCGCTGGCCAAAGGGTGGGATCCCTTCTCGTGTCCATTGATGTGTGCAGAGGATATCACCTGTCGCGGGTTCAATCAGGCCGAAGTTGGCCCGATCCGTTCCCAGTGCGTCGCACAAAACCTCCAGGCCTGACGTAATTTCCTTGTCGACGCACTCCGGAGAAAGATTTATGAATTTAGCAGACAGGCCCGCGACCGTTTGTTCAAACTCCAAGTGACGCCTGGCGCGCAGCGCTGCTTCCCGATCCCCCAAATTTCTAACGATCGCGAAGTACACGACTCCGCTTTTCGTCAATACCGGACCCAAATGGACGTGTACACAGAACTCTTTGCCATCTTTCCGCAACGCAAGCATTACCACTCCGCCATTCATCGGCCGAAACCCCGGATTGCGGTGCACTTCGCAGTGCCGCCCGAACGCAATGCTGTCGCATCCGGGAATCAGTGTGTACACCGGTTCACCCAGCAATTCCTCATGCGAGTAACCAAACTGTCGTGTAGCTTGCGAATTTGCTCGCAGGATACGACCCTCGTGGTCGATAGCCATGACCGGATCTGGCGCCGAGTCAAAAAACAGGCTGTACATCTCTCGCTGGTACTGTGGTTCGAAGACGCCGTCAGGCGTGCAGGATTGGTGTTGCTTACGATTTTGCGGAGGTATCTCCCAATCGACCGTACTGGCGGCAGGAAAATTCATTACCAAAGCATTTTCGACTGATTCGCTAAGACCCGGTTTGGTTTATTTTTTTCTATGCGGTCGAGCCTACAATATGTTGGGCTCCCTCCGAAACCTTGGGGTCGTTATCGCCGTTTACAATCCTCGCGCGCCCAGCTAACGAACACAATCCCAAGCACTTATTCGTGCGCCCTCGTACGGTCCATGATGGAATCGGGCGTGCAGCCGTAACGATCGTCATTCGTACGCCATCGCGTCGCCAGTGCGACTTTATGGCTCAGTGACGAGAATGACGAGGAGGCCGAAATGAGTATCAGTCGTAATCACCTTTACATTCCGCGGTTGCTCGCTCTTCCGCTGGCAGTCGTTGGAATCCTGGCGGCACAGGATGTGAAGTACAACTTCATGCCGGGAACCAACTTTTCGAAATACCACACTTATAAGTGGGTCACAATCGAGGGCGGTGCTCATCCCAACCAGATTGTTGACGCTGAAATCAAACAGTCCGCGGATTCACAACTAGCCGCAAAAGGCATGACGAAGACGGATAGCGACAAAGCAGATCTTTTCGTCGGTTATCAGATCGCTGTCGATAAGGAAAAACAGTGGAATGCATGGGGCACGGGTAGAGGCTTCGGAGGCGGTATGGGTTCGGCTACGGAATCCTCGATCTCGGTCGGTAGCTTCGTTCTCGATATGTACGATCCATCCAGTAAACAGCTAGTCTGGACTGGGACCGCCACGAAGGCACTCGATCCAAGCTCCAATCAGGAAAAGAACCAAGAGAGGATGAACAAAGCCATGCAGAAATTGTTGAAGAATTACCCGCCAAGACAGAAGTAAGCACCAGGAGAGAGGTCATGAAGACACGCCAGCGAGTATCACAGGTTACTGTCGTCGTGCTCGCCGCCGGTACTTTCAGTTGGATAGCTTCTGCACAGAATCAGCAGATGCAGGAGCGGGTTGCAGAGGTCAAAGCACTGGCGGCAAGGAATAAGCAAGCACTCATGCAATACACCTGGGTAGAGGAAGTAACGATCAGCCTGAAGGGCGAGCAAAAAAAGCAGGAGCACTTCCAGGTTCGGCTCGGCCCTGATGGAAAGCAGGAAAAGACTTCACTCGATCCGCCCGCGGCCCCTCCCGAACACGAGGGCCGTCTGAAAAAGCATATCGTCGAAAAGAAGACTGAAGAGTACAAGGACTACGCAGATCAAATCAAAGCGTTAATCCAACAATATGTCCCGCCTGAGAAAGATTTGATCGAACATGCTTATCAAGCGGGCAACATTGCTGTAGCTCCGCAAGGCGGTGTTCCGGGAGAATACCGTCTGGTCATTTCCAATTACATCAAACAGGGTGACAGCATGACTCTGGTCCTTGACAAGGCCCAGAAAGGTCTCGTCAGCGTTTCAATTGCCAGCTATCTAAATGATCCGAAGGATGCTGTCAACGTAACGGTTGCTTTCAGCGCGCTTCCTGACGGTCCCAACCACGTGTCCGCAGAAACCATCAACGGTGTCGGCAAACAGCTGACTATTGCCATTCAAAACAGTAATTACCGGCGCATATAAGTGAACGAGGAGATTGCGGGCTGCAGGCATCAAGTACCAACCGGCTCTGTGGAGTACGACCGGCAGACACACGGGTATTGAAGATCGTTACGGCGGCTCTGGTGCTAACGCCCGCTTCGCTCTTGCGTTTAACAATGCGTTCGAATTTGTGGACCTCAGAAGAGGCGACCGCGTCCAATAAAATAATCAGGGATAGCTGATCAGAGATACCCTGCTCGAGTGCCAGTTAGCGTCGAAACCTCGAGAATCCGTACAGGCCAACACCGGTAGTTTTGCGTTTGCAGTGGGACGCTTCGTGGGTTGTCGATCGCGGTCAATTCTGAACGAACAGGCGGACGCCGCTACGTTGGTTACAATGCCGCATCATACGCTTCTTGAGATAATTGCGCCCACGATGCAGCCGGGACTTGACCGCCATGACCGTGATGCCAAGGCGTCCGGCTACGTTGTCGAGAGTCAGGCCCTCTAAGTAATACAGCGTCAGAGGGATCCGCAGGAAACGCGGCACCCGCGATAGTTCAAACAGCAATACGTCAGCGATCTCCTGACGTGCGAGCTTGGATTCGGGATCACCATAGCAACATGAGTCCTCAACGAGATATTCCACTGCCTCGGGTGTCTGATCGTAAGAGACCACTTTTGTTGA
>JAFAUR010000852.1 GCA_019243205.1 Acidobacteriaceae bacterium
CGCTATGATGCAGGCATTCTGCTGGCTGTGATCTATCGTCGCGAACACCGGCCGCGGCAGGCCATTCCGCTTCTGCGTACGCTTGCCCAGCGATTCCCGGAGAACTATCTCCTCCGATTCGAACAGGTAGAAATGTACAGCGACGCGGGCGACAAGGCGAATGCCCTGAAAGTGCTGGGGGAAGTGGATGCGCTCCGGGAAGCGGGGGCGCCCGGGTATGCTCAGATAAAACCTGCGAAGATCCTTTACCTGAGGGGGAACCTTCAGTTTTGGTACGGAGACCTGCTGCAAGCCGAAGCGAACCTGAAAAGCGCGCTCGCCCGAAACGATGAGCTGGAGATGGGCACAAAAACTCTGGCCTGGCTCAGGCTCGGTCAAGTGTACGACCTTCAGAAACGCCATACGGAGGCGGCCGGAGCGTACCGGGAAGTGCTGAAACTGGCTCCGGAATCCGACTTGGCGTCCGAGGCCAAAGGCTATCTTTCGAACCCATATCGCAGGAAGAAAACGAGTCAGGAGACGGCAGCATGACCGGAGAAGAAATTAAGGTAGATCGCGAGCGTGAATCGCCGCAGGGGCAATCTGGGGCCGGGAAGTACGCCCTGTATCAGGATGTATGCGAGCGACTTGTCGCCCTGCTTGGGGACGAGACGAACTTTATCGCAAACGCGGCGAATACGGCCGCGTTCCTGTTTCATTCGCTCGAAGACGTGAATTGGGTTGGTTTTTACCTCGTGCATGGCAAAGAGCTCGTGCTCGGGCCGTTTCAAGGACAGCCGGCTTGCGTGCGTATTCCCTTCGGCAAGGGTGTTTGCGGAGCCGCCGCGGAATCGGGCAGCACGGTTGCGGTCCCGGATGTCGACCAGTTTCCTGGACACATCACGTGCGATCCAGCCTCTCGATCTGAAATCGTAGTTCCGCTAATGACCTGGGGCAAACTGATCGGCGTACTGGATATAGACAGTCCGACAGTCAACCGGTTCGATGAGGAAGATCGTGACGGCCTTGAGTCGGTTGTTTCGGTGCTGTTGGCATCACAATCAAGTTCTGACCTCCCCGATTTGGGCGACGAAGCGGCCGAGTGCTGAGTTTCCTCCTACACTGAGATTTGGCAGCTTACTCTTCACCGCACGGCATTTATTGTCCGAATTGCGGATCATCGATTGACAGCGACGCGCTAATCTGTCCGAACTGCAAGCGCTTCACGCATGCGACTGAGCTCGACAACCTCGCGACGCGCGCGCGGCAGCTGGTCGCCATGGGTCAGTTGCAGGCGGCACGGGAACACTGGGTTGCTGCCCTGAATCTACTTCCTTCGGAATCCTCACAGCGGCGAGCGGTCGAGCGCGAAATTCGCAAAATCGACGATCGGCTGTCCCCATCGTCGAAGAAGGACTGGACCAAGCGCTTGGGGCCTCTTGGTGTGGCTCTCGCAGCCATCATCAAATACAAAACCGTCCTGCTGGTGCTGCTGACCAAATCCAAGTTGATCATCAGCGCCTTCGCGTTCTTAGCCGTGTACTGGGCCCTATACGGTTGGTGGTTCGCTGTCGGGATTACCGGTTCCGTGTTTCTTCACGAAATGGGTCACTACCTGATGGCGCGTCGGTTTGGTTTCGCGGCGGAGTTGCCGATGTTTCTTCCCGGTTTGGGCGCATACGTCAAATGGCAGGGTGCCGGCGTCGATCCGAATGTCCGCGCACAGATTTCGCTTGCCGGGCCATTCTTCGGATTTCTCTCCGGTCTGATTGCTTATGGAATTTTCCTCTCGAATGGGAAGCCGATCTGGCTCGCAATCGCCCAAATCGCCGGCTGGATCAACCTGCTGAATCTGATTCCGGTCTTCATCTTCGATGGCGCTTCCGCTATGACCGCGCTTGGACGTCAGGCACGGATCGCGGTTCTGGTCGTCAGTATCGCGATGTTCTTCGTTCTTCAGGAATTTCTTTGTATTTTCGTCGCTATCGCGACGGGGTTCCGGCTGTACAAGCGCGATTTTCCGGCGAACCCGAAACAGGGTGTCGCATATGCGTTTATAGCTCTGGTGATTGCGAACGGATTTTTAAGCTGGTTCGCCTTGAGCCAGGCGAGATTACTGTTTCCGCGCTAAGAACTCGCGTACGTAGTTGGCATCGACGGCGGCAGGGTCGCCGGGCAAACCCGCGCGAAGATCAGATTCTGCGCATAGGGCGACGGCTCCGGACAAATTTGTTGGCGCGTAAACGACCCGCCTCCCCGTCAGCGCCGAAGCCAAATGAGCATCGGGCTCAGGAAAAATAAATTCATCCACTGACGCCGGTACGCTGGCGAGCCAATCTGAAAACTCATTGACGCATTCTTCGCCGACGAGATGTCCTTCGGAACTGTAAACGGCAGCATAGAGATCGCGGCCGCGGTGCGCGTCGATGGCCACGGCTCTAAGCGGGGAACTGCCGAACGTGCTCAACGCGCGCAAGTTCGAGATGCCCAGCGCCGATTTACCGAGCGCCTCGGCCATGCCCTTGACTGCCGAAACGCCCACCCGGACGCCGGTGAAAGAGCCTGGGCCGCTAGCTGCCGCGAAGCAATCGACTTCTGCGAAACGAACTTCCGCCTGACGGCAGATGTCGCGGATCGCCGGGAAGATCAAGTGTGCAAAGCCATCCGCGGAGTGCAGAACTTGCTGCGCCACGATCCGGCCGTCCCTGCGGATCGCGAGACTTCCCTCATTGGACGTGGTATCGAGAGCCAGAATGATCACTGCGTAAGCCGGTATACGCGGTCCACCTCGTACGCTTTGCCGTTGGCGTTGATGGCCTGCACGCGGAGATGGAGATTGCCGCCGGGAGGAGTTGCCAGGATGCGCGAAGGCGTGAAATTTCCATTCGAACCCAATCCGATGAGGCGGGCGCCGTCCTCGTTGGCGACGATTTCGCCCCACCAGACGTATTGCATGGTACGGCTGGCCCGATTGGCACGGGTCAGTTTGGCCGCATATCGGCTTGCGGTGTTTGTGGGGAGGTCTTCCCCTTTGGGCTCAGTCACTTCGAACGGGATTTTTGCGACATTGGTTTCAACTTCCTGAACAGGCGGCTCTGTCGACTCGAATCGCACGTATTTCAACATGTTAGCTTTGTGCCCTTCACGTGGAACCTGAAGGACCCAGTCGTGGGAATTGTCCGGCGTCTGACGGCTGAAAACTTCGCCCTTGTAATCCTTTAAAGGCAATTCCTCGCCGGTAATCGGGTTCACCCAGGAAGGGTTGTATTTGTGCTTCGGGAGCGTGATTTCGACGATTCCAGGTGTCTGCGCATAGGCGACGAACTCGGCCTCCTCTAGCCCAACGGCGCGTGCGCCATCCACATCGAAGTAGGGCTCGAGCTCCCAGTGACGTGTGTCGGACATCACTTTTACCCAGGTTTGGACCGCTCGGATATTGGCTTCGTCTCGTAAAGCTTCGAAGCTGACGCTGGGATACTCGCCATTCGTCGTGCAATTCCAGAGTTCGTGACGGAAGGCGGCAGGTTCAGTTGCAGTGACGATGTGAATTTCGGGTTGCTGCGTGAACTGGTGTTCGACCGCGCCGAATTGAGGGTCAGCTGAAGCCTCGATCAGGTAGTTCATCCAACCGTCGGGAAGGAGTGGCGACGACGAAACACGAGCATCTGTTGAACGCGGATGCTTGAAGGGGTCGTTTTTTTGGATGACGGCAGCGAGACCTTTCAGGAGGGATCGCGAGTTCGGGTAGTCCTCGAAATGTTCGATCCCTTGCCAAGTGACGTCGAGGCCACCATAGCGTGCCACGAGATAGCGGACGAGAGGCTCCAGGATGTCGTAGTTATTCAGAGCCGTATTCTTTAAGAAGCTCACGTCCGCGAAAATCAGATCAACCGTAAAACCGCGTGCAATCGCCGCAAGCACGCGCTCATCGAGCTTGCCGAAGTAGGCAGGGTCGGGGGTGCCTGCGGCGGTAAGGGGCTTAAAATTCGGTCCGTGTTCAGTGAGCACGGCACCCCGGACGTGAGTGAAGCCGTCGTGCTTGCGAGCATCGAGCCAATTACCAAGAGTGGCGTCGTCGACCGCGAGGAACGGAACAGAGGCCGACAGCCAAAGATGAGGCTGTTTGTTGGTGGTCCACCAATGTCGAAGGTTCGCCACCCCGACCATTCCCGGTTTGCCTGTGTCGGCGGCGTCGAAATTTCCTTCGGAGTTATCTAATCGCTTAACGG
>JAFAUR010000864.1 GCA_019243205.1 Acidobacteriaceae bacterium
AACGCGAAGCTGAAGCGCATCGTGGCGGATCAGGCATTGGACATCACGATGTTGAAGGATCTGGTTGGAAAAAAATGGTAAGCCCGCAGGACAGGAGAGCGGCGGTCGCGCAGGTACGGCAGGCGCACGGGGCTAGCCCCTATATCTCACGAACCTGCTAGCAAAAAGCCGTCTGATCTGGCATAAACATAAGTGCGAACGAATGTTTAGGACTAGAGAGGAGACGGCTTTTCTATGACAGAGTGTAGCGAATTGCGATTCACGTTTGCCACTGCAGGCAGGCGGGAAATGGTGGCCGAATTCCAGGGAGGGGCGATCAGTTCGGATGGCGGGGTGCTGCTGTTACACGAGACCGAGCGGAGGCTGAAACTATTGGAGCGGTTCAGCCAATGCTTTCTGGATGGGCGCAAACCGGCGCTGGTCGAGCACCCGATTGAGCAGTTGTTGAAGCAACGAGTCTATGCATTGGCGCTCGGCTACGAAGACCTGAATGATCACGAGCAACTGCGGAACGATGTGCTGTTGCAAGCGGTGGTGGGGAAGAGGGAGCCGGAGCAGGAAACCTTGGCCGGGAAAAGCACGCTGAACCGCATGGAATTAGGCGACGGCAAACCGGACCGGTATAAGAAGATCACCTTCTGGCGAGATGCGATCGACGATCTGCTGGTGGACGTGTTTATAGAGGCGCACGCCGCAGTGCCGGCGGAGGTCGTGCTGGATATAGATACCACCGATATGGCCATCCATGGCCAGCAGGAGGGGCGTTTTTATCACGGCTTCTATGACCACTACTGTTATCTGCCTTTGTATGTGTTTGCCGGCGAGTATGTGCTGTGTGCGCGTCTGCGGCCCAGCAATATTGATCCGTCGGCGGGCAGCCGCAAAGAGATGGAGCGGATCGTGAAGCGCATTCGCGCCCGCTGGCCGGAAGTGAAGATCGTGCTGCGCGCCGATTCCGGTTTCTGCCGCGAAGAACTCATGGCCTGGTGTGAAGCCAACCGGGTAGATTATGTGTTCGGCATGGCGCGCAATGCTGTGCTCGAAAAGAAGGTGGCGGAGCCCCTGGAGCAAGCGCGGCAACACTGTGAGCAAACGCAACGGCCAGCCCGGGTCTTCGTAGAGTTCGAACATGAAACTGTGAGCGGAACGTGGAGCCGCCGCAGGCGCGTCGTCGCCAAAGCCGAATACATGGAAGGCAAAGCGAATCCACGCTTTGTAGTGACTTCTCTGCAAGCCGAAACTTGGGCGGCTCGCCGATTGTATGAAGACCTGTATTGCGCGCGCGGCGAAATGGAAAACCGCATCAAGGAGCAATTCATGTTGTTCGCCGATCGCGTGAGTGCGGCTACTATGCGCGCCAACCAGCTCCGACTCTATCTCTCGGTGATGGCTTACTCACTGGTGTGCGGCTTGCGCCGCTTGGGGCTGAAAGCAACTCAACTCGCCCAGGCGCAGATGAGCACCATTCGCCTGCGCCTCTTGAAACTCGGTGCGGAGATTCGCGTCACCGTGCGCAAGGTCTGGGTTCAGATGAGCAGCAGCTTCCCGCTGCAGGACCTCTTCGCTCAGGCTCTGCAGCAATTGCGCTGCTGATCAAAACGGCCCCCGGAGGCCAATGGTTCTTTGATAATCGTGAGCGCGCTCGGAAACTGAGTAAGATTGGTGTGTCCGTCCGCAGCGGCCTGCCTCACAATCAACCGATCGCTACCCAACTCGCGGCACATCGTCACATTAACCCCCGTTCATGAGATATAAGGGCTAGCGGCATCTCGGAGCTCCCATTGACAGACATCGCGGCTGAAGCCGTGCAAGAGCAGTTGAAGATTGCTGGCCCTGGTCCCTGGCTCGTCCCAAGTGCACGAAAGACTGACCAAGACCAGCGGAGTTTCAAGAAGCCCTGGCGAAGAACACTTCAGCGGGCCGGGGTGCGGTAGTTCAGAATCTACGATCTGCGGTCCACCTACGCGACGCGGCTCAGCGCGGGAGGAGTCGCGGACGAATGGGTGAC
>JAFAUR010001127.1 GCA_019243205.1 Acidobacteriaceae bacterium
TTGGGATTGCGCATTTGCAGAAACCGCTGCGATCAAAAGAAAAAACGCTAGGGCTGGACCGAACACCGGAAACGTGCGCCTCATCGGCGTTCAGGGTAGCAGATGTGGGCGAGCGCTCGAATCGACCGGGAAGTCGCACCTGCTATAACGGGAAAACTCTGGATTCAGACGATTGAGGCGGTGCCAGCATCCGAGTCCCGTGAAACACCGCAGGGTGCCCAGACAGGTCACTTACGACCACCTGGAATCGCTGAGACGCGAAGTTTCATTTCGGCTTTGAGGCGACAATCAGGAATTGCTTTCCGAAGAGCCCCCACGCCCATGGCACCTGCAAATACATCCTGACGAGTACGGACGGTACGCGGCGGCGGTTCACCATCGTATAAGGCAGAAATCGTTGAACCACTCGGTCAAGATCAAAGCCTAGTACTCGAAGAGCTTCACTCAAGCTGGAATGAGTAAGCGCCAAGTGATGGTCCCAGAAATCCCAATAGGCTCCCCCGATGTACTTGATATTCGGCCCCATCGCCACGATCCGGCCGCCTGGCTTGAGGCATCGGCGCACCTGCTCGAGAGTCTTTCGTAACGCGTCTTTTGATGCCAGGTGCTCGAAGAAGTTGCTCGTGAAGACAACATCCAGGGAATCATCCGGAATTGGCCACGCATGACAGCAATCTTGGAGTATAAAGTCTACATCTTGGCTCAGGTACTCTCGCGCCCTGGTATTTAGATCCATCGCAAGCTTCTTTTTACAGCTCACATGGTTGATGAATTCGCCGTATCCGCAGCCCAGATCCAGAACGTGCGCATCCGGCGGAACGAACTTTGAGAAATACTGGCTGACCAAGACCCGCCACACCGCACGCCGGTACTCGATATGCGCACTGAATCTCTCGCTATAGATGGCCTGGAGCTCATTGGAACTGTGCATCAAGCAATTATGTACTCCGCGATCCAGTAAACCAAGCGGCTGCACGCTTCCTTTGCGAGCGTTGAAAAGCATGAGATCACGCAACGCATTCGAACCCGCCGACTGTCACCGATGTTGAAGCGTTGTGACGATTTGGTTAACAATGGGTCGCGTCCGGCAGGTCACCTGTTATAAAAGGAAAACCAGCTTTGAGGGGAACGATGCTTGATAGCATGCGACGCGTGATTAGGATGCGAGGCTGTCGTTCTGGCCCGCGCACATCCAGCGTTGGCAGAGAATCACCTGGTCCTACAAAGCAATGGCAACTCTCGACAAATCAAGCTTTGCAATATGGCGCAAACCGTAACAGATCCGATCTATCGTCAGGCAGATTTGGAACAGCAGTCTTATCAAAGCGATGGGATCATCTGCGCTCTCCTCATGACGGCGTGCTTGCTGCTCGCGCGTCCATTCTTGGACATGGGCTTCGTCGACGACTGGTCGTACATCAAAACGGCACAGGTCTTCGCTGAGACCGGACACTTTGCCTATAACGGCTGGGGAGCCGTGACGGTTGGATGGCAGGCTCTCTGGGGAGCACTTTTCGTGAAGCTTCTCGGGTTCTCTTTCATACATGTGCGTCTCTCAATGCTTCCGGTCTCAATTGCCTCGGTCTATCTGTTTCACCAAATTCTGATTCGATTTGAGATTTCGCGCGCGAACGCTCTATTCGGCACATTGGTCCTCGGGCTCTCGCCCGTGTTTATGGCTATGGCTGCGAGTTTCCTCACTGACTTGCCCGGCCTGTTCTCTACTCTGCTATGCCTGTACCTGTGTCAGCGCACACTTGCCGCGCGCACAGATGCTACTGCCCTGGCTTGGCTCTCTGTTGCGATCGTGAGTAATGTTGCAAGCGGGACCGCCCGCCAGACCGGGTGGCTGGGCGTTCTGGTGATGGTTCCATCCACACTTTGGCTTCTCCGAAGCCGCCGCGGATTGTTTTGGATGGGTGGGCTGCTTTGGGTCGCGAGCGTGGGTGCCGTTTTCCTCACAATGCACTGGTTTTATCAGCAGCCCTACTTCATCGAAATCAATTCCCCTCACCATTTCGGTCGGACGGCGATCAAGCAATTCTTGCTGAGGAACGCTGACCAGGGACCGAAGGCTTTCCTCTGTCTCCTCTTACTCGTCCTTCCCGTGCTGGCCGTCTGGCTGCCGCTTGCCCGCTCAATGTCTCGGCGGCGGTTCGCTTGGCTGTCGCTGACGGCGGTTGTCCTGCTGATCGGCGCGCTGCTTTACGCCGGGACTCATGGAAAACTAAACACTTGGCTTGCCCCTTGGCTGCTTCACGTGATCGGATACATGGGAACTCCAGGAGCAGGGAACATCCCCGGCTGGCATGCGGCGCCGTTCGGGTACTGGCAGCGAATTCCAATAACCGCGTTCGTTATAGGTTCGGCGCTCATCTTCTTCCTGGACCTGTTTCAGCGGCTGGCGCTGCGCGCGCAGGGAAGCAAAATGAGCGCGAAGCTTCCCTGGAGGCAAATACTTTGGCTCATTGTGCCATACACGATTGGCTACATGGGTGCGCTGAGCATGGCCGCGGCCTTGATCTTCGATCGGTACTTACTGGCGGCACAGGCCGTCGCGATCACCCTCTTGCTCGGCTATTACCAGGACTTCGTCACTCCACAGATCAACCCACTCGGTTCCCGCTCGGTGATCGGTCGCATCCCGCTCGTGAGCTGGCTCGTTTTGTTCTTATTTGCCTGCTATAGCGTTGCGGGGATTCACGATTGGTTCGCCCTGGACCGTGCGCGACTCGACGCCGCTCAAGAGGTTCGCCGTTCCGGCGTACCGCGCGTTGCCATTGCCGGCGGGTTCGAATACGATGCGTGGACGCAACTCGAGGTGGGCGGACACATAAACAATGAGGGGATCAAGAATCCCCCAGACGCATATCACAAGGTGCCATATCCTAAAGATCTTGACCCGCCCTGCAGAACCTGGTTTTCTCCTACGCTATTTCCCGCTGTGCGTCCGCGCTACTATCTCGTTTTCTCGCCACTTCCTTGTTTCGCACTCGCGCCATTTCCTCCCGTTACCTATCACGCATGGATGGCTCCGTTCACGCGACACGTGTACATACAACAGCGCAAAAACGAAAAGTGACTTGACCGAATATTTCGCTCAGGGAATCGTCTCGGGTGCTTGAGCGCTAAACGTGAATGAATGCCCGTTCATCCTGATACCTGTCGTTCCCAGCCATGTCAGCGAATTCGAACGTTTAGCCGAAGGCACTCGATAGCCGCGCACGGCACCATCCCTTCCGACAATCGCAAGATAGTACTCGAGGCTGCTGATGCGCCCGTTGAAGTCGCGATTGTACGGGTCGTCGTAGTGGAAATCGAAAACTTTTTCGACGAAAACGACGGCCCTTCCGTCGGGCGACCAAACAGGCTCGCTCAAGAACGTGTGAATGCCGGTATACTCGTCACCGAGGAAATTCTTCTGTTTCCCACGGGACTCACTTCCAATTCCTTCGAAAGTGCATCCCGCCGGATACACGACATTGTCGTTGAATGTTAGACAACAGCGCATACCCGCCGGAGTGGCGTAGCGCTGCGCCACTCCGACCCGCGCGATGATTTTGCCGTCGGGTGACGGGCGAAACCACATGCCTCCATACTGATGCTCGATCGCACCCGTCCCGGCATTCACGATGACGAAGTTGCTCAACAGAGTCTGGTAATCGCAAGTCACCGCAACATCTTCGTTATTCAGCCAGGCGATGCCATTCTGCGGCGCACAGCTCATTCCTAATACGGAGCGAAAGGTCAGGGAAAAGCGCGCTGGCTGGTGGGCGCGCGTTTCAATTACCAATACCGTACTGTTGTCGCGACCGCGTCGTTCGGTGCACGTCTCCAGGGAAGCAGTGCGTTTCGAATCCGGCGAACTCACTGCCGGGCTCAGACCGCCGCACGTAGCAACTGTTTGCGCCCAGGTGGTTCCAAAGGCCAGGCAGCCTAGTATGAGGAGGCTTCGCACCATCACAGTTCTGATGCTGCCATGCGGCTGAGCGGGTTTTACTGAACTTCTGCGATGATGCTGCCGTAAGGCGGTAAAGAAATCGCGCTGAGATCCACTGTGTTTTTCTGTTCACCGCCGCTTGCCGCAAGAGTTTTGGCCGTCTTGCCAGATCGCCCCGCCGCATCTGCAACAGAGAAGGTGTGTGGCGCGGCAGTGAAATTACAAGCCACCACCACCGTTTTTCCGCCCGGCGCCGTACGCGCCCAGCTGAGGATCTGATCATTGTGCACGTCCAGCATCGTCATCTCGCCTTCATGAATTGCGGGATTAGTCCGACGGAGTGCGATCAGCTTTTTGTACCAGTTCAGCATGGAGTTCGGATCTTTGGATTCGATCTCCACATTCACCTGCTTGTAATCGGGAGCTACGGGTAGCCAAGTGCGCGGATTTGTACTGAACCCCGCGGAAGTGGACGCGTTCCATTGCATCGGCGTCCGCTCACCATCGCGACCTTTCTCTTTCGGCCACCCCGTGATTCCTATTGGGTCACGTACCTGATCCTTGCTAGTCGGCGGTGTCGTCGGCATTTCGATCTCGTCGCCGTAATACATCATGGCGGTTGATCGCGTTGTGAACAAAATCGCTGCGAGCATCTTGTCGATGGCTGTGTTGTGCACGCCATCGCCATAGCGAAACGCGGTTCGCGGATTGTCGTGGTTGTCGAAAACAAAAAGCGGCTGATTGCCGTGGATCTTCGTCTCTGCATCATTGATCCGCTGCCGGAATTCGTGGGCGTCGAGTTTCGGTTCGAAGCCAACCTGCATG
>JAFAUR010000093.1 GCA_019243205.1 Acidobacteriaceae bacterium
GCAGTGCGGATGCCATTTCTCTGCAATCTCAGTCAGCTCGGCGGGCTTGGGCAATTCAGGCAGATTGTAGGCCTTCTTCACTGCGTTGCGAATACCGAGATCCGAAAGCGGCATGATATTGGGCCGCTGCAGCGCAAACATGAGAAACATCTGGACGGTCCACACGCCTACGCCTCGAACACGCGATAAAAGTTCAATGATCTCCTCGTCCGAAAGCCGATCGAGCTTGCGAAAATTGATCTCGCGGCGAACACAGCGGGTTGCCAGATCGGTAAGAGAAGCGATTTTCTGTCGTGAGAGTCCGCAGGCGCGGAGTTGCTCCGGCGTGAGTTTCAGGAATGCCGCCGGAGTGAAACGCCGGCCGCTGGCCTTTTTGACGCGCGCGAAAATTGTGCCTGCCGCTTTCCCGCTAAGCTGCTGGAACGTGATGGAGCGAGCGAGCGTCTCGAACGTAGGTTCCCGCTTGGCGAAAACGCACGGTCCAATTCTCCGAATGATTGCTGCGAGGATAGGATCCGCCGTTTCGAGGTGAGAGGTCGCTGGTTGCATGCCGGATGGACGCGCCGCAGACGAGGGTTGTGCCGGTCGCGGGCGCCTAGATGATAATCATAACGAACATGCTCCCCCGCACTATCTCTGCTTTTTCCGTCGTGGGACTGGTCCTCAGCGGCATTGCTGGAGCGCTCCTCGCGCAGGCACCGCAGCAGCCCGCTACCCAGAATCCGCCCGCAGAACAGGAACCCACCATCAGGGTGAATGTCGAACTCGTGAACGTTTACTTCACGGTGAAGACAAAAAAGGGCGGACAACTCATACCTAATCTGACGAAGGACGACTTCAAGGTCTACGAGGACGGGAAAGAGCAGACGATTCAGAGATTCTCGCGGGAGACGGACCTTCCCCTGACTCTTGGCTTGTTGATCGATATCAGCGCGAGCCAGGAAAGGCTAATCGATATCGAGCGGGAGGCGGCTTCCTCGTTTTTTTCGAGCGTGATTCGACCGAAGGATGAGGCGTTCCTGATTTCATTCGGGAAAGACACGGTTTTGCTGCAGGACTTCACCAACTCGGCGCGGCAGCTGACTTCTGCGATGGCCGATTTGCGCGGTGATGGGCAGATTCCTTCAGGCGGCGGACCGATACCGAACACGGGACCTGTGCCGACCATGGGCGCTCCGAAGGGTACTTTGCTGTTTGACGCGGTTTACCTGGCATCGAACGAGAAACTCAAGAGCGAAGTCGGCCGGAAGGCGCTGATTCTGATAACCGACGGGGAGGATCAGGGCAGCACAAACACCTGGCATTCGGCGATCGAATCCGCCCAGAAAGCAGACGCGATCATCTATAGCATCTACTACGTCGATCGCGGGTTCTATGCCGCTGCCGGCATGTTTGGCGGAGGCGGCGAAGGGGATCTGAAACACCTCTCGTCGGAGACGGGCGGCCACGTGTTCACCGTCGACAAGAAACATCCGCTCAGTGAAACTTTTCAGCGGATCCAGGAGGAGCTAAGGAACCAGTATTCGATCGGATATCAGTCGACGAATCCCGCGCGAGACGGAAAATTCCGGCGGCTGGAGATCAAGACGAAGGATGCCGATTACCAGGTTCAGGCTCGCAACGGCTATTACGCTACGCCGACCGATGCGCAGTAGCTCCGGCGCGGGCGCGAAGGCATTCCGCAACGGCCTCGCGCAAAGCCGGCATAGGCGTGATACCGGCAGCTTCGAGTTTGCTGTTCAAAAGAGCTGAGAACTTCGGTCTTCGAGCGGGGGTTCGATATTCCCTCGCATCCGTAGCCTGCAGTTGGGGGTGCAGATCGGCGAGCTCAAAGATCATCTCGGCGTATTTAAACCATGAAATTGCCTCCCCGCCGCCCAAGTGAAACAGACCGCCGATATTCCGTTCCACCAGATCCGCTGTCCGCGATGCCATCGCCGGCGCGTACGTGGGGGACGCAATGTAGTCCTCTACGACTCGAATAGGTTTGTTTCCGGTGGCGAGCCTGAGCATCAGCTCGAGGAAATTTCCACGCGGCGTGAACCGCCCCGCGGGTCCGAAAACACCCGACGTCCGGATGACGAGCGGATTGTCGAGATAGGCTTGCGCGTAGAGCTCACCTGCGAGCTTTGAAACCGCGTACGCTCCGAGCGGATGGGGGGTGTCGGTTTCGACATAGGGACCGCCCTTCGTTCCGTCGAAAACGTAATCGGTGGAATAGTGAACCAGTTGCGCGTCGGTTTGGCGGCAAGCCATAGCGAGGTTCCGAACCGCGAGAGCGTTAGCCTCATAAGCGGCAACCGGCTCCGATTCGGCGATATCGACCTGGTTGTAAGCGGCGGCGTTCAAGACCACCTTAGGATCGGCGGCGGCAATGGCTTCCTCTACCTTAGAAGCATCGGTGATGTCGACCATCTGACGCTCGAAGCGCTTGACGGTCCAGCCGCGACGCTCGAACTCCCGACATAGTTCAACTCCGAGCTGCCCTCCGCCCCCGAAGATAACTGCGTTCCTCTGCATTCCCTCTGCAGGATAGCGAACGCCGGCTAGTTATCTACCCCGGCGGGAAGCAGCCGGAGTCTCGAAGGTACCGGCTCGTCGAGAAGTGCGGAACGTAAAGCCATGAGGCTGTGGAGGCCGGTCAGAATTTGCTCGACACACACCTGGAGCCGAAAAACACCCGAATTGTTCGAACATGTTACAACTTCTCCCAGGAACAAGGCGTCCTCACACTCGACTGTGATTGCCATGCCCGGGGTCAGCGATTCACGTGCTTCAACCACCAGGCATTTGCCGTGCATCCCGTGGAAGAAGCAAGGGACGTTCCGCGTACCACCGTTTCCGGTGGAGCTGGGAACCTTAATCAAAGCTGAAGGAGGATTATCAGAAATGCAGGTCGTCACACCAGACTCATCGGATCGGTGCGGACGGACCTTTAGAGGCTAAAAGTGGGATTCGACCAGGAACCAGAGCATAGCTGCCACGGCGACGGGCAGCAGAAATTCGACCCAGACCCGGATGGAACCAAACGGCAGGCGGCGGGTACGTTCAGGAGCCGCCTGGGTTTGACGCGAGCGGATGGTCTCGGCGAGGCGGCACTGGACCTCGCTGGGCTGTCCCTGAAGTGCGCGAACGAGTTCCTCCCGACCCCGCTTGTCCGCAATCAGAATGGTTGCGGAATTGAGGCCTCTCGTACTCTCCTGGAGCTTGCGGCGAAGGGCGGGCGGGATTTCGTCGACGGAACGGAACACTTGCGTTCCCATCCCGGTAGCAATGAAGATTGTTGAACTTCTGGCCGTCAGAAGAGCCATAAAGAGAACCTCTACGATCCGGATTTGCGCAGCCGTTGCGCCGGAATCACATCGCTCTCGCTCCCGGCGTGATCGAGCACGACCTGTATAAAGCCTAACGCAGCCTTCGACAGCGATTTGTCATTCCGATAGATCAATCCCACGCGCCGCATCATCGGCTCGGGACCGAGCGAAACGGATGCGAGCTTATTGGCGGCGACTTCCTCCTGGCAATGCGATGCGGCCAGAAAAGAGAGGCCGAGATTCGCCATGACAAACCGCTTAATCATTTCGGTGGAGTCCATCTCCATCGAGATATTGAGCTCATCCTGCACCGGGTCGAGCCATGCGTTTAAGCGCGCCCTGGTCGTCCCTGTTTTGGGAAGTAGCAGCGGCTCGCCGATCAGGTCTCGCGGAGTCACCCGGTCGTAAGATGTAAATCGGTGTCCGGCTGGGACAAGCAATTTTATTTCATCCGAATAAATTTTCACGACCTGCAGCCGCTTTTCCTGAACGGGAAGCTGGGTAAAGCCGAAATCAGCGAGGTTGTCGAGAATGGCCTGCACTACGCGCGCGCCATAGGAGCGGTCGACCAGAAGCTGTACGTTGGGGAACTGCTTTTTGAACTCCGCAAACACCCCCGGCAAGACATAGATGCAAGTGGCTTCGTTTGCCGCGATTAACAGTTCGCCGCGCGGAACCTTCTCCAGTTCATTGATGGCGTCCTGCGCTCGCCGGCGAAGGGCGAGAATCTGTTCCGCGTGTTCTGCGAGTATGCGGCCCGCGACTGTAAGCGAGATTTTGGTTCCGAGGCGCTCGAATAACGTTGTGTTCAGTTCCTGCTCCAGCTGGCGCACTTGCGCACTGATGGCGGGCTGCGTTCGGTAGCAGGTTTGGGCCGCTTTGGAAAAACTTTTCAGGCGGACGATCTCTAGAAAGGTATGAAGCTGATCGAGATCCATTTAGGTATTTACACGACACCTGTGCTTTCCACTTGGAAGCGGCTTGAGATCAAATTGTAGCAAGGCAAGGAGAATGAACGGTTGTATGAGTTGCGGTACTCGAGTGCAGCTCAGTTCACTTTTTTGAGTACTTTTGCTCCGGCAGGTAGCTCAAAGGTGTTAGTAGGGATAGGCGCGTTCACTTCCACTGAAGACGCGAACATCTGGTAGCTTTTGTATCCATTGCGGGAACGTTCAATCGTAAACGGCCACATCACGCCATCCCCGGCGTTCCTCCACTTGTCGAATTCCGTCACCTCTTCGTTTCTGTATCTCGTGTCGGGATCCAACCAGGTAAACGTCTGGCGAACCGGCAGCTTCGTGTTGTAGTCGAAAGATACTCTCACGGTCCTGTTTTGGGAATCCGTGATATCAACCACTTCGACGTGAGTGCTGACGTGCACCTCGTTGGCGATGTAGTCGTACGTGAAGCCGGGCTCGTTGTGTCGAACTTTGAGAATGTACAAGATGTCGTTTTCAGTTGATCGTCGATATCGCTCCCAGGCCTCATCCTCAACCGGACGCGCGCCGCGGAACGTGATATCCCAACCCTGATCAGGGAGAAACAGGTACGAATAGTCCTGCTTCTTGCCAAGAACCTCGCGTTCGCGAATGCCCAGAGGCTTGCCGTCCACGTACTCGACGTACGTCCGCGCGATATCGGAGCCACTCATTTCGTCTTTGAAGAAGGAGTAAATGCGGCCGCTCGCTACACGCGTGTGCATGTCGAGAAAGCGCTCCCCACCGAGTGCCGCAACGGCAGCATCCACCACCTGTTTGCCTTTGTCGGGTGCATCTGCGGACTGAGCGTTGATTTGTGGGAATCCCGATACAATAACGGAGAGCAAAACCGCGGAAACTCGGCAATGCATGTTGAATGTTGTTATGCGCATGCGATGGATTGGACCCAAGCCGCGGCGGGATCATCCTCATTGGCCTCGCGTGCGTGAATCGATCCAATTCTCTGCCGAAGTAGACCGCCGCTTCTGCCGTTGAGCGTTGCCTGGATCTCAGCGATGACTGAGAGCGCTACTTGCTCCGGACCATCTGCACCGATATCGAGACCCATCGGTGCATGGAGTTCAGGGAGCATTTGGGACGCGTCCAGTCCTGCTTCGGAGAGCATGCGCAGAGTTCGACTTTTTGGTCCGAGGAGTCCCAGGTAGCGTAACGGCTGCTTCGCGAGCTCTTTCAGAACCCGAAGATCCTGGCTGTAGCTGTGAGTCATTGATACAGCGACCGTCCAATCGTCGACCGGTTCGGTCAGAACACTTGCGTCCTGATCATAGACCAGCACCTTATCGGCATCGGGAAATTTCTCCGGGCGAGCGTAATGCGAGCGGCCGTCCGAGACGAAGACTTGCCAGCCGAGAAATCTGCCGAGGGCAGTGACAGGCTTCGCATCGTCACCGGCGCCAAAGACCAACACACGCACCGGCGGAGCAAGCGTTTCGATGAAGACCTCCTCACCGGAATCGAGTACGAGATGGTGAGAGGTTCTGGCTTGAAGTGCGCTGCGCATGGCGCCAATCAGTTCTTCGTTCGTTGCCACTGTGGATGTCGGGCCCGATTGCACCCTGCCATTTGAGTCGATCGCGAGACACTCGCCTGCACGATCTTTGGGGGACACCACACATGCGAACGCAGCGGGCTTGCGCAGTGTTCGAACTTCGCGAATCAGTTCGAGGACGGTGCTTTCTCCCGGCGTGAGCCTTTCGAGGAGCACGTGTATGATGCCGTTGCATCCGAGCCCATACTCGGCGGCGATTTCGCCATCTGGTGTGGTGTCATAGCGCCTGATGACCGGCCCCCGTTCGGTCAACCACCAGCCTTTCTTGACCAGATCATCTTCGAGGCAACCACCGCTTACGCTGCCTACCCGCTCACCACGGCTTGTGAGCAGCAGCCTAGCTCCAGGTAAACGGTAGGAAGAGCCTTGCGTCTTAACCACAGTTGCCAAGACGGCCGTTTCGCCGAGCTCCTCAACACGGGACCAGAGATCCAGAATCTGTTGCCATTCCTTCATCGCGCAAAATACTTCTACTCCTTCAGCTTATCGATTGGAGGCGTGAGACTGCAGGAGCGAGGCGGATTCGCGGTCAAGATACACCGTTGTGTTCGGATGGTTTCGCAGGATGGATGCGGGCCAGATTGGCGTGATTGGTCCCTCGAGACACGCGGCGACGGCTTCCGCTTTGCGCCGGTCGGGAACGACGCAGATGATTTCCTCGCTCGAGAGCAATTGAGAAATCGAGATGCTGATCGCACGGCTGGGGACGTCTGAAAGCGAAGGGAACCAACCTTCACCCACCTGTTGCTGTCTGCACCTTTCGTCCAGGTCCACAAGGATATAGGGCTGCCTTGTTGCAAAATCGGCGGGAGGATCGTTAAAGGCGAGATGCCCGTTTTCGCCGATTCCGGCAAAGGCCAGATCGACAGTCGCCGCGCTTATAGCTTCGCTCATTTCAGCTGCGATTCGTTCCGGGTTATCGTCACCCCGAAGTAGATGGTACGTTCGAATGCCGGTTTGATCGATGATGCGGGTCTTAATGTAACGCGCGAAGCTTGCCGGGTGAGTTTCGGGAAGACCGACATACTCATCGAGATGAAAGAGTTCCACGCGGGCCCATTCCAACGGCTCGCGAGTAAGAGCCTCGAGAAACTCGATCTGCGAGTTACCTGTTGCAGCAAGCAGGCGCACACGGTCCTTGCTACCTAAGAGTTGACGGAGGCTGGACGCGGCATCCGCTGCAGCGGCAGCGACCATTTCACGGGTTTGGGGAAAGACCTTCAGACGTGGGGACACGAGGTTAGCGTAAACGATGTCGGCTAAACTGCTGGCATGCGGGCATCCTTAGCGGCGGCACTCATGCTCGTAGGCGCGTCGGCTGTGTTCGTCGAAAGCGCCGCGACGGAAATTCCGCGGCAACAGCGCACATTGTCCGGGCTGAAGGCTGCCGTCGAGATACTTCGGGATCGCTGGGGAGTGCCGCACATCTATGCCCAGAACACTGACGATCTTTTCTTCGCGCAAGGCTACATAACCGCCAACGATCGCCTGTTCCAGTTAGACTTGTGGCGACGTATCGGAACCGGCAAATTAGCTGAAGTGCTTGGCCCGAATTATGTTCCTCGCGACCGGATTGCTCGCCTGATGCGTTATCGCGGGGATTGGGATGCGGAGTGGCGAAGTTATGCTCCGGACGCCAAGGTGATTGTGAGCTCGTTCGTCGACGGCATTAACGCGTATATACGATCGCTGAACGGACAACGCCCCGAAGAGTTTCAGCTCGCTGGCTTCGATCCCGGATTATGGACTCCTGAGGACGTGGTGTCGCGGGTAGCCGGGTTGCAGATGACAGGCAACATGCTGCAGGAAGTGAACCGAGCAGTACAGGTGAGCCACCTCGGTCTTTCCGCGGTGGAACTGCTGTCACCGCCCGACCCTCCCGTCCCATTCGTGGTGCCGCACGGGCTCGATCTCGCCGACATCTCCTTCGGCGTTGTGCGCGACTACATGGCCGCGATCGGTCCTATCCGCTTCCCGGGACAACAAGGCAGTAATAACTGGGTTATCGATGGGACGCTCTCGCGGACAGGGAAACCGTTGCTGGCGAACGATCCTCACCGTGCGATTCAGCTACCGTCCCTGCGAAAAACCGTACATCTGGTCGCTCCGGGATGGGACGTCATCGGTGCGGGCGAGCCGGCTCTTCCTGGCATTGCACTCGGACATAACGAATACATGGCTTTCGGCTTCACCATCGTCGGCATCGATCAGCAGGATCTTTACGTAGAGAAGGTGAATCCGGAAAATCCGAACGAGTATTTGTGCAAAGGCGCCTGGCAGAAATTCCGAGTGGAACACGAGACCATCGATGTCCGTGGCGGCGGTGCAAACAGTGCGGGATCAAACAAGGCGGAATCCGAACCGTTTGACTTGAAATTTACGGTTCATGGGCCAGTGATCTACGAAGATGCCACACGACATCGAGCATACACGCTGAAATGGGTGGGCTCGCTCCCGGGTACTGCCGGCTATCTTCCGGCGTTGTCGCTCGCTCGGGCGAAAAACTGGGACGAGTTCAAATCGGCGGCCGCCAACTACAAAGTTCCATCCGAGAATCTGATCTACGCGGATAAACGGGGCAACATCGGTTGGATTGCAGCCGGCTTAGCACCCATACGGAGCGGCTGGGAGGGATTATTTCCTGTTCCAGGGGACACGGGCGAATACGAGTGGAGCGGTTATCTGAACGCGGCAGAGCATCCGCTCACGTACGATCCGGCCAAGCACTTCATTGCAACCGCAAACAACAACATCCTTCCGCAAGGGTACGAGCATCAGCTGGCGTTCTACTGGGCATCTCCGGAACGGTATCAACGCGTTGTCGAGGAATTAACGAAGCAGCCGAAATTCGACATCGCGGATTTCGAGCGGATCCAGCAGGACACGGTTTCGCTGGTCGCCAAAGATTTTGGAGGCCTGGTGGCGCAATGGAATCCCCCATCACCGGACAACCGGACGTTCGAGATGAAACGCCTGTTCGAGAACTGGGATGGCGATTTGTCGCTGGATTCGAAGACCGCCTTGATTTACGAAGTTTGGTCTAGCCGCCTGAGCTCGAAACTCACTTTGAAAGTGCTTCCCATGCCGCGCACGAATCCACGCAGCGTAATTGCGGCGCTCAAGAATTGTCCTCAACTGAACGAGCTGCTGGCAAAGTCGTTGGATGAAGCTCTCGCGGAAATCGAACGGCGATTGGGGCCGGACCAGACGAGATGGACCTGGGGCAATCTCCACAAAGCCCGTTTCCGGCATCCACTGAATCTGGGTGCGGCGCCCGAAGGCAGAGATGCATCTGGCGCCGGCGCTCTCGCCGGGTTTGGTTTGGACAGCGCCGCAACCTCACGCGAGCGCCGTCTGGACACTCTCGATCTGAAACCGATTTCGCGACCGGGGGATGCAAACACCATCAACGCCACCGGCGGCGGGCCGAATTACTCCGAGGCTTTCGGGGCTTCGTACCGGGAGGTAATCGATGTCAGCGATTGGGACCGATCAGAGATGACAAATGCGCCAGGCGAATCAGGCGTTCCGGGGAATAAGCACTACAGCGACCTGGTGGAACCCTGGGCAAAGGGCGAATACCATCCCATGCCTTTCTCTCGAACAGCCGTCGAGCGCGCGGCCGAGGAACAAATCATGCTCGTTCCCAGATAAAGGTTCCCTACAACCAACGGAATCGCCTGAGTATCCACAAGAGAAGCAATGTGGTGCAGGCCATGGCCGCGAAGATCAGCACGCCCCCGTATGACGAATCAATTAGGGGCAGGCCTTTGACATTCATGCCATAGATACTCGAGATGACGAGAGCCGGCAAAGCGATAGTACTAAGGACCGTGAGCACTTTCACCACTTCATTGGTGCGATTCGCCACCGTGGATAGATAGACATCGAGGGTTCCCGTGAGCAGGTCTCGCTCGGTCTCAGCCAAGTCAATACTGCGGGAGATGTGGTCATAAACATCACGGAAGAAGGGCGCGAGTTCGGGCTCGATCAAGCCTTCACCTTCACGCTGGATCACAATGCACGCATCACGTGTGTTCACTAGCACCCGACGCAATTGAACGAGGCACCGCTTGTGATTGAAAATCTCTTGGAGGACGTCAGGAGAGGGTTCATCCAGCACGCGGTCCTGAAGTTCGTCGATCTGATCATCAAAGGTAACGACCGCCGAGAAATAAGAGTCGACGACTGAGTCGACTATCAGGTAGAACAGTTTCGATGGATGGTTGTCCTCGCCGGAGCGTCGCGCGCGGTCGAATACGCCGGCAGACTCGCATTCGGGGCCGCCCACGGTGATGCAGAAATCACTGCCCACGAAGATGCTCACTTGAGGGAAGTTCGGATCGCTACCGCGAGGCATGTGGATGGCCTTTAGCACAGTGAAAAGGTAATTTGTCGCGCGATCCGTCTTTGTGCGCTCGTTGCCGCTCCGGCAATCCTCGATGTGCAAGGGATGCAGATGGTACTGTTCAGCCAGCCGGTCCAGTTCGGGATCGTTTGGGTCCTGCAATTGATACCATGGCATGGCCTACCGTAACCTGTTCGATTTCATGGGATTGGAATAAAGGAGCCGGATAATCAAAAACATGTCAATTCCGATTGCTCACGAGGTACAGATTGAAGAACAGCCTGGCTCAAGTGAAGGCGTTCGCATTTTGAAGGTCGCCGGGCCGTTAACTATCAACAACTTCTTCACGTTCCAGGATCGCTGCCGCAAAGATCCCCCTAAAATTCTGATCATCGATCTCTCCGGAACTCCTTTTATCGACTCCGCCGCGCTCGGAAGTATCATCGGAGTTCACGTTTCGTCAGAGAAGGCGGGCCGAAAATACGCTCTGGTTGGCGTGCCGGAGAGGCTGCGCTCGCTGTTCGCGATGACGGGCGTCAACGATCTGTTGATTACGTATCCGACTATCGCCGATGCGGAAGCGGCATTGTTACAAACGGTGAATCACGGCAAGCTTTCCTAGAAACGCTTCAGAAACGCTTCAACTCCAGCTTCCTGAGTAGCTTTCTCCGCGATGCAGACATCGATGCTCTCCAATACCTGAGAGAGCGCTCGTGGCGCGCCTGTGAAATTCTGTACGCGAGGTTCGAAGAACGCCTGCAGTTCTCGCTTCGATTCAGGATCGCAATAGCTGGCGCCGACTTGCGGGAGGACGGATCCGAAATCGAAACCGCCACCGGTTGGACGTTCGTTCACAATCTGATCGTAGTGCTCCTTCAGAAACTCGAACGGCATTTTCCTCGTCGCTTGTGAGCCCTGACCTGCGAACAAAAGCGCGAAGCCCTGGATCATCGGGATCTGACCTGAAATCACCGCATTCATTCCGGCCTTGATAGCCGCGGGATCGCGGAACGATTGCATGGCGCCGATGATTCGTTGCTGTTCCTGCCGGTCGTGAGATTTTTTGAAGGCCGCAACGAATTTCTGCTGCAAGCCGACATCTCCGTGATACGCGGACGTGCTCAGAACCGCTGAGAGCATGTTTGGGTCGATAGCCTTCGGATCATTGAACCACTTTTCTGTAAGCGCTTCAGCTTGCCTGGCGAGCGTTTCATCTCCCGCATACGTCGCGGCCGCGCGCAGCAAACTCGGGCGCAGAAGCCGGACATTGTCAGATTCTCCAGACTTCGGTTCCCATCCGAGTTCACGCGCCCGCGGATCAAAATTCCTTTGTAGGAAGCGTTGGTAATTCGGCAGCAGATTCTCCGGCACGAGATGAGTACGGGGCACGAGAGCCAAACTCAACGCGCTCTGGATCACTTGGCGTTCAGTATCGTTGTGAAAAGTTTCGACGAGGGAAAGTGCGTTGCCGATGGGAAGCTTACCCGCGTTTGCAAGCGACTCCGCATTTCCCATGAAGTCGACGCGTTCCGGCGCGCTCAGCCGGCGGTCGATAGCGCCCTTGGCGAGAGCTGTCAACAGAGAACCTTCGTAGTTCACACGGTAGTAGCCGATTGCCTTATCGTTGGACTGCAACCAAGCCGGACAGCCGCTTGCCTTTAGGGTCCAATCCCTGGCAGGCTGAGTCATCAGAGTGCATTCGCTTACGCCGGCTTCACCCCGCCCTGTCCGAACGCAGACCGGAATCTGCCATTGCTGGTCTGCTGATCCCTGTGACCCAAGAGGAAGGAAGCGCTGCTGTTCCAGGTGAAGCGTTGCCGTGCTGCCGTTGCACTTCATGGAAACGGAAACCAGCGGCACGCCAGCCTGGTTCAGGAAAGAGGAAAAGGCCTGCGTGATGTTTTTTCCGCTCGCGGAACTGACGCTATCCAGAAACTCAGGAGCGGTAGCGTTACGAAAGGCGTACTGAGTGAGATAGCTGCGCACTCCCTTTCGGAACTCCTCTGCGCCGATCCAGCTCTCAAACATCCCGATAACGGCGGCCCCTTTCTGATACGTGATTTCATCGAAGGCATTGCTGATATCGTCCTTACTGTTGATTTCCTGGCGAATCTTTCGCGCCGAGATCAGGCTGTCTTCGCGCTCCGCGTCAAGCTTTGACTCGACGTCATCCACGCGGGTGTTCCACTCCGGCTTCCATTCAGCGATCAGCTTCTGCTCCATCCAGGTGGCAAAGGCTTCATTCAGCCAGATGTCGTTCCACCAGGCGGTTGTCACGAGATCTCCGAACCACTGATGCGCGAGTTCATGCGCAGCGACAGATGCGTACTCTCGTTGGCGGCGGATGGTGTCACTGCCCGGCTTGGCAAGGATGATGGTTTGCGCATAGGTCACCATGCCCGCGTTCTCCATTGCGCCGAACCCGAACGTGACAGGAATGGCAACCTGGTCAGACTTGTCGTAGGGAAATGGAATATCGAAATATTCTTCCAGACGCGTGATGATGGTTGCGGTCACTTCCGCTGCATATTTGGCTTCGTCCGCATGACCTTTCGGTGTTACGATTCGAACCGGCACGTGGTTTCTGCCCGCTTTACCAGCGTCGACAAACTCTAAGGGGCCGACTGCAAACGCGACCAGGTAACTCGGAAGCGGCTTGGTTTCCTTGAAACCTATTACCTTTCGGTCGCCGCGAGCGCTTTCATTTTCGGGAGAAGTATTACTGATGGCACTATCTTGCGACGGGACATCGAGCGTGAGCTGCCAGGGCACTTTGTATGAGGGTTCATCGAAGCATGGGAACGCTGTTCGTGCGTCAGTGGATTCAAACTGTGTGAACAGATAACGGTTGCCGTTGTCCTCCATGCGGAACACACCGGCACTGTTGTGGGTGTGTACTTTCCCGGTGTAACGGATAGTGAGCTCACCCGAGCTTGTAGCAAGCGGCTTTTTGAAGCGCAGCCCCACGAAGTCTGAACCGCCTTCGATGATCTCCGGCGAAAGAGTCTCGCCCGCCATGACGAGCGTTGACTTTTCCACGTGGATGTCGGTGGCGTTCAACCAAATGACATCCGTGGGCTGCTTAATCTGAACACGGATCGCGATCTCGCCGCTGAACGCATCTTTGCCTGGATCCAAAGTAAGTTGGACTTTGTAACTCGTTGGCGCCACCGTGTCGGGCAGGCGAAGTTTGGGCGGCTCCTGAGCTTGGACCAGATAATGGAAAAACAAGAAAACCAACAGGCGGGATAACAGCCGCGCGGAGGGACTCATTAAACGCTATCGTGACATAACCCTGCGGACGCGCTTCGTATCTATTTCGTTGGCACGCTGGATTGTTGCTCAAACGAATGATTTGCTGCTGAACGATGTCGGTTTTGTCTTTCGTTTCCGGTCTGAGTCGCGAGTCATCCCGACATTCACCAAGTGTAGGAACTGTCCATGAAAAGCCTGTATACTGATGGCACTTTAAATTGGGACGCCAGGCGCTTCGGTCGCATTCCAACCTAGGAGGTAAGGGTCATATGAGCAAGGGCCCAATCCGAACGGTTCCACCATTCCTGGCACTTCTCTTCGTCCCGGCGATGCAAGGAGCAACCATCTACGGGTATACGGGCAACCCGTTCACCAACGTTAGCGGCACATTTACAACGTCAATGAGAATAACGGGGGCTTTCACTTTGGATGCGCCCCTGGCCGACAACCTATCCGATGCTGAAGTATCTTCGACCGACTATACTTTTTTCAACGGAATTGACACAGATTCCAAGTCTCCCATCATCGGAAGCCAGTTCATTGTCAGTACTGACGGTATTGGGGCGATTACCGCGTGGACGATCCAAGTCGGAGGGGTGGCGCTGATAACATCGTGTTCAAACAGTGTCGTTCCTGTACCCGTGTGTGCGTCGCCAACTAGAGACGGGACCGTCACTGCACATGGTTTTGCATTTGTCGAGGGCTCAGCTGGATCATGGACGTCCAATCAAACTCCTGAGCCATCCGCCTTCACCCTTACTGTTGGAAACGCTGGTATGTGCGGGAGTCTTCAAATTAGCAACGAAGTATTCCGCAAAACTGACCTCAACGGCCCAAACCCACTAATCGCGTTTCCGACGATCTAGATCAATCCCGCCCCTCAACTCTACACCTCGTTGGTGCTACCAGAGGTTCGCTCCATTCTCTCGACCGGTAACAAAAAGAAAAAATAAAATTTCCGACGCAGGCTCAGTGCTTTACGACGCATCCCGGGCGACGCGGCGCACAGGCATCGCTCATTGTGGAACCGGGATCAGTGAAGCGCATCCCGAGGAGCCCACGAGAGAAATGAGCGTCATTCTTGCGTATAAAAACTTTGCTGCGAATCGCAACATCAGCCATATCGGACTAGGCGTCGCCGCCATCAATACTGCCAAAACCCTCCGCCGCGCAGGGGTCAAAACCGATGTCTGGCCGATCATGAGTGCCGGGGATTTGCGCAAACGGCTGGAGGGTACGCCGCGCGAGCACGTGATCATTTCCGCGCCGTGGATTCCTACGCCGGAACTCCAGGCTTTGTCGAACGATTTTCCTGAAACGCAGTTCAGTGTGAACTGCCATTCGAATGTAGGCTTTCTCCAGGCAGATCGCAATGGTGTGAAGCTGATGCGCGAAGTGATGGAACTCGAGACCGGAACAGCCAATGTCCACCTGGCGGGAAACAGCCGGAGATTCTGCAGTTGGATTCGTTCGGCCTTTGGGGTCCCTTGCTCGTATCTGCCGAACCTCTACTTCCTTGAGAGCCAGGCGCCTTGGCCGCACCGGCCTTTCTGCGGCGGAACTCTGCGGATCGGAGTGTTCGGCGCAACCAGGCCGCTCAAGAACCTGATGAGCGCGGCCGGCGCCGCACTCGAAATTTCACGTGGCCTGCGCGTGCCTTTGGAACTCTGGCTCTCTGCGGGTCGCGCCGAAGGAGGCGGAGAAAGCGTTCTGGCTGCCGTAAAGGAAATGCTCACGAATCTGCCGCACGTGCAATTGGTTTTGAGCGGGTGGCAAACCTGGCCGCAGTTCCGCAAGACGATTTCGCACATGCATTTGCTTTTGCAGCCGAGCTACACGGAATCCTTCAACATGGTCACAGCCGACGGCGTGGCCGAAGGCGTTCCCTCTGTTGTGTCGGAAGCAATCGATTGGGCGCCTGCGGACTGGAAGGCTGACGTGGATGACGTGTTGGACATTGCGCGCACCGGGCGGCGTCTTCTGGCGGACCCTCGGGCCGCTCACGATGGATTTTGCGCGCTTGAATCTTACGTCAAAGATGGTCTGCTAGCTTATCAGCAGCACCTTGCTATTCGATAAGCATGCAATCGCCGTATGAGAAAAATCGATAACGCTCTGCCACGGCATGCCGGTACGCGGCCAGGATCAGATCCCTGTTACCAAAGGCGCACACGAGCATCAATAAGGTGGAGGACGGCAGATGGAAATTCGTCAGCATCGCGCCCGTACCTCGAAAGCGAAAACCCGGGGAAATAAATAAATTTGTCTGTCCTGTCATCCCCTTCAGTCCCCCTCGTAGTAGGGCTGTTTCAACGGTTCGCACGCTGGTGGTTCCGACACAGACGGAGCGCTTTGCTTCTCGAATGATCCGAGCATTGTCTTCCGTTATCTCGAAGTGCTCCTCATGCACCTGAATCTGTTCGACACGGCTCGCGCGCACGGGGGCGAATGTTCCCAAGCCCACGTGTAGCGTCACGCGAGCGATCTGCGCGCCGGCATCGCGGCAGGCCTCGAGGATTGGCTCGGTGAAATGCAGCCCTGCTGTGGGGGCGGCAACGGAGCCCGAGGCTTGGGCGTAAACAGTCTGGTAACGATCCCGGTCGGCGCTGTCGGGCTCCCGGTGAATATAGGGCGGAAGCGGAACCCGGCCGAGACGTTCGAAGAGTTCGCGCACGGGTTCCGACGAGATAAAGCGAACGGTTCGCTCGCCGAACTCGCCGTGTGTTAAGACTTCGCAGCGGAGCTCGGGCGAAAATAGAAGCACGTCGCCAGTGCGGACGCGTTTCCCGGGCCTGACTAACACCTGCCAGACCGTATCCGCACTCAATTCGTGAACGAGGAAAACCTCCACCTCGGCTCCCGTTTCGCTATTCCGGCGTCCAAGCAAGCGTGCCGGAAAGACCCGTGTGTCATTGAGCACCAGGCAATCGCCGGGACGGACATGACGCGGAAACTCGACGAACTGGGTCTCGTAGAACTCCTGCCGTGATCGCGAGACGACTAGCATCCGGGAAGCTGCGCGCTCGGGCAAGGGCTGCTGGGCGATCAACTCCTCGGGAAGCTCATAATGGAAATCAGAAACTTGCGTCAAACCGCCATTTTAGGAATTGAGAGTTCTTGCGATGAAACCGCGGCAGCGGTGGTAGCTGACGGCTGCAAGATCCTATCGAGCGTGGTGGCTTCGCAGCTCGATGTTCACGGCGAATACGGCGGCGTGGTTCCGGAACTCGCTTCTCGTGAACATCTACGGGCCATCGTTCCCGTTGTGCGCCGCGCCTTGGCCGAAGCGAACATGAGCTGGGATGGAGTGAATGCGGTCGCGGTAACAGCTGGACCCGGCCTCATCGGCTCCCTGCTGGTGGGCGTGACATTTGCGAAGGCTGTTTGTCTGGCGAGAGATCTCCCGCTCATTGCAGTCAATCATGTCGAGGGGCACATCCATTCCGTTCTGATCGAGAACCACGCAGTGCGCTTCCCTGCCCTGGCATTGGTGGTGAGTGGGGGCCACACGCATCTGTTTGAAGTTCGCGATGTAGGAAGTTACCGCCTGCTCGGCAAAACACGCGACGATGCCGCGGGCGAAGCCTACGATAAAGTCGCCAAGCTGCTCGGGTTTGGATATCCAGGCGGTCCGA
>JAFAUR010000222.1 GCA_019243205.1 Acidobacteriaceae bacterium
GGCGACAGCCTTGGGCGCTTCGGCGACGGTAACCATTCGTGTCCAGCCGCTCAGTGAAGTGCCTACGCCGCGGTCGATTCCGGAAACTGTTGACGAGGCAATCGATCGAGCGCTAAGGCAGCGCCCGGATCTCCAGGAAGAGGTCGCCGGTATTCGCCAGGCGAACGCACAACGGAAAGAGGCACAAGCTGCGTATTATCCGAGCTTAAGTTTCAGAGCCAACCCGATTGGCCAAGCGCATTACATTCTGCAGCAAACCCTTCCTTGGGGATATACGGCCGGTTTGAACGGCGGGATGGAGTTTAATCTGAGCTGGACTGTATTTGACGGCGGCTTGCGAAAAAACCGAGTGGCGCAGGCTGAAGCCGGGATCCGCGAGAGCGAAGCCAGAGTCAGCGCGGCGCGTGATCGGATAGAAGATGAAATCTGGTCGGCGTATTCGAGGCTAAACACCGCCTTGCGGCAACGGGAAGCCGCAACCGCGCTGCTGGAGGCCGCTACGCAATCGTATTCCGCAGCGCTTGAATCTTACAACTACGGTGTGCGGAACTTATTGGACGTCACGGCTGCGCAACGGGTGCTTGCGCAGGCTCGGTCGACGGATATTCAAGCGCAGACGCAGGTGCTCACCGCGATGGCCGACCTGGCATTCCGGGCCGGAGATACGATCCGAAGCACTACGGCAAAGCAGCGCCCATGAGCGGCAATCGGATGCGCATTGCGACGAGTGTGCTGATGGTTCCGCTGTTCTTTTTAACGAGCTGCGGACGGGCGCCCGCCTTCGATGTTTTAGGATCGTTCTTTCCGGCGTGGCTGATCTGTTTGGCGATTGCTCTGCTCCTTACCGTCGTGGCTCGTTGGGTGTTGGTTCGGGTCGGTATTGAGCTGGCTATGCCGGTTTTGACTTATCCAAGTCTGGTGGCTCTGTTCACTTTCGCGCTGTGGCTGGCGTTTTTTCATTAGCGGGAGATAGGCGTATGAAGTTCTACGACGATCCGAACACGAGGAAACTGATCAGTCGCGTTATAAGCGCCGCAATCATCATCGGCGCGGTGATCGTGGGATTGATGGTGCTGCGGGGCGTGAATTACTTTCCGCGGACTGATGATGCCACAATATTCGCCAACTTCATCGGAATCGCACCCCAGGTTGAGGGTCCGATAATTCGGCTATGTGTTCGTGACAACCAGTTCGTGAAAAAGGGCGAGCTGCTGTATGAAATCGATCGACGGCCATATGAGTATGCGCTCGAGAGAGCCGTTTCTGAGCAGGCGACTCTCGAAGGGCAAATCGCGGATGAGCAGCGGAAGATCGCATCACTGGTGAGCGCAGTGGCGGTCGCGCAGGCAAACATTCAGAGCTCGCAAGCGGAGGTGAATCGAGAAGCAGCGGCCATCGATCAGGCCAAGGCTGATTTGGCTAATGCGGAAGAGGGCGTACAGCGGGCCCGTGCGGAGTGGACCTATGCGAACAGCAATCTGAATCGCATTCAGCCGCTGCTCGCTAAACAGTTTGTAACCGCGGACCAGGTAGACAAAGCGAGAAGCTCCGAAATTTCGCTGGCGCAGGCGTTGAAGCAGGCGGAGGCACAAGTGCGGCTGTCGCAAGCGCGATTGCAATCCGCTCTGGCGCAATATCAACAGTCGAAGTCCACGGTGGTACAAAGCACAGCTCAGCACGAGCAAGCGCAACATGCTGTGACAACGCTGGAGCCGCTGATTAATCAACGCGGCGCGAAAGCGTCGGCTGTGAAGAACGCCCGCTACAATCTCGATAACTGCCGGGTCTACGCACCGTTCGATGCCCGAGTTACCAATCTGACCATTTCGGAAGGCGCGTATGCGCACACCGGCCAGCAGGTATTCATCCTCATTGACGCGCGGACCTGGTGGGCAGTGGCCAATTTTCGTGAAGGACAGCTGTCGCACATCGCTCCTGGGATGCGAGCAGATGTCTACGTGATGTCGAAGCCGAATGTGCGCTTTCCGGGTACGGTCGAGAGTATCGGGTTCGGCGTTACACCGGATGCTGACGTGATTGGCCGTTTTACGCAAGGCTTACCCGATGTCCAGAGAACGCTGAACTGGGTACATCTGGCATCGCGATTCCCCGTTCGCGTGCGTGTAGAAAACCCTCCGCCCGATTTGTTTCGAGTCAGCGAATCAGCGGTCGTCGTGATTCGGGGACACTGACGTGGCTACGCTTGCTCATAGCCTGCGGGAGCCGCAGCAACTTTGGGGCTGGTTCTGGGAATTTCTCAAAGACGAACTGCTTCCCTATCCGGGCCGTGCAGGAACGGTCGCGAGGATGGTCATTGCCGCGACTCTCATCATGATCGTCTGCATGACGTTTCGAGTTCCGTACGCTTTTCAAGGCGCAATCTATGCGCTCCTGATTTCTCGTGAGAGCCCTCGAGCAACGCTACAGTCTTCGTGGATCCTGTTTTTTGTCACAGGTATCGGCGCGGTCTATCTCCTGGCCTCGGTATGGTTTGTCATCAGCATTCCCGTGCTTCATTTTTTGTGGGTCATCGGCTCATTGTTCCTTTCGTTTTATGCGATCAGCGTGCTGAGAGATTACATCACGGCGGTTGCGTTCGCGAATTTGATTTCGGTTGGGATTCCGTTATGGGACCGGCATCTGCCGGCTGAAACCAATGTGGAAGACACGCTTTGGGTCTGTTTGACTGTCGTCATCGCGGTCGTGATTACTGGAAGCGTTGAACTGGCGTTTGCGCGACTGCGGCCCGGGGATGAACTTGTGTTGCCGATTACAGAGCGGTTGTCCGCGGTCGCGAGCGTGTTGCGGTGCTACGCAGAAGGCCGCCCTGTCGATCCCGCGGCCGAACAGAAGGTGATCCGGTTGGAAGTAGTGGGAACGTCCATGTTGCGACGGATTTTGCGGAGATCCGGCTACACCCAGCAGTACACCGCAAATATGGGCGGCGTTGCCGCGCTGACCGGCCGGCTGGTTGATCTTGCGGCAACCCTGACGCAGCTCGAATTCGAAATTCCAGAAGGCAGCCGGCGACGATTTGAGGAACTAGCGGCAACGATTGACAGTATTCGCGAGCAACTGATCCGGCGCGAGCTTCCGGATCCGGTTCAGTTCGATCCGGATGAACAGTCCGCAGCTGCCGTTCCCTTGCTGAGCGAGATGGAGCATACGGTTACTCTCATTCCGCAAGTGTTTGCGAATTCGCGACCCGATCAGGAAAGTCTGCCGGCGGCCGGGGACCTACCGGTCCCGACCCTTCTGTTGCCGGACGCATTCGTGAACCCCGATCATCTTCGTTTCGCATTGAGAGGCTGTCTGGCCGCGAGTAGCTGCTACGTGCTCTACAACGCGGTAGATTGGCCGGGGATCAGCACGTCGGTGACGACGTGCCTGCTCACGGCGCTTTCGACGATAGGGGCGTCTCGTCAAAAGCAAGTGCTTCGTCTCACCGGGGCAGCCATGGGTGGTTTCATTTTCGGAATGGGTTCGCAGATCTTCGTTCTGCCGTACCTGAATTCGATTGGCGGGTTTACGATTCTTTTTGTGTTCGTCACCGCGTTCTCTGGGTGGGTGATGACGTCGAGTACGCGGTTATCTTACTTCGGGCTGCAGGTCGCGCTGGCTTATTACCTGATCAATCTACAGGAGTTCGCGATTGTGACCTCGCTGGCACTCGCGCGGGATCGCGTCATCGGCGTGCTGCTGGGCCTGTTCATGATGTGGGTGGTATTTGACCGGATCTGGGGCGCTCCCGCCGGCGTGCAGATGAGGACATCCTTCATAAGCAGCCTGCGACTGCTCGCTCAGCTTGCACGACAGCCGGTTTCGGCGGATTTCCGCGTCGCAGTTCGAACTGGTTTCGCGCTGCGCGAGAGGATCAATGCACAATTCGATCAGGCGAGATCTCTTGCAGACAGCGTTCTTTTCGAATTCGGTCCTTCGCGGCAGCGTGACCTTCAAATCCGCGAACGCATCCGGCACTGGCAACCCGAATTGCGAGCGCTGTTCCTGATGCGGGTTGCATCGATCAAGTATCGGTTACAGCTGCCGGGCTTCGAATTACCAGAAGCTGTCCGCGCTTATCAACGCGAATATGATGAGCACTCGGCGCAGATGCTGGAGCAGGTAGCGGATTTCATAGAAGGCAAGCGGCAAGAGTTGACACTGACAGCCGACCAGTCGACAGAAATTCTGGGAAGGGTACTCGACGCGTGTCGTGGGCCGGAGTCGCAGGCTTTGCCGGCAGCCCGAGTGGAGTCGTTCGTTGCGTTACTACGCCAGATCGACCGCTTGACCAGGACTCTGAGTCAGGAGATCGCGAAGGAATTCCGCCCGGCATAATCAACATGCGAACTCCGATGATGATTCCGATATCGCCCCGGAGGCTGGCCGAATTCGCGTTTGAAATGCGCGATTGAAAGCTGCCTCGGACTCATATCCCACGTCGGCGGCTATATCGGCGACGCCGCGGGCCGTCGATGCGAGCGAGCGCGCTGCCAACTGAAGCCTCCAGCGAGTGAGATAGGTCATCGGCGGCTCGGACAGATAGCGCGTGAAGCGCTCCACCAGAGCGGAGCGTGAAATCCCCACCTGTTCCGCGAGATTGGCCATCGTCCAAGGATGAGCAATGCGGGTGTGTAACAGACCAAGGCTCTTGCCGACGATGGGATCGCGCGCTCCGGCGAGCCATCCGACTTGTTGCTCGGCAAGCCGCCGATATATCGCCGTAAGGTATCGACGAACAAGGCTTCTGAAAGCTTCGAGAGCATGGCTTCGCTGCCGACGTGTCCAGAAGCTGCTTCTTCGACCAGGTGCATGATGGAATGCTCGAGCCATTGGCCCGAGCGGTCACTTCGGACGTTGACCTTGAAAAGGGGCGGCAGTCCGCTCCGTATGGGCCGGCTGAGATGCGGGTCACAGGTCATGTATCCGCGAACGATGCGCGAAGTGTCTCCGCCACCGCCCGCCTGGAGAGCCCTCAGATCGCGTGACTGGATCTTGGCAGAGATTCCGTAATCGGGAAATGGCGCGATTGCTCCTGTGACGCTCGTGATCTGGTGCGCATCGCGGTGAGGAAATATGACGATATCTCCAGGCTTAAGCTCGACGGATTGTCCGTCCGTTAACTGCGCGAGCGCCCCGCCGTCAATGACGAAATCGTAAAGCACCAGGTGGGCGGCACCCGGTGCGAGCAGAGCGGCGGCGGTACTCGAGGCGGGAGCCGCGAATCCCCAGGGGGCGGAGAATTCGGCGACGAAGAATAAAGCGCCGCTAAGCTTGACTCCGCTGAGGATCTCTGTAAACGCGTCCATTCATGCCTCCGGGCCGCCTGCAAACTTTGCCGGATGGAGGGCAAAGCAATCCTCTTCGGTCAGTCGTCCGAGCAAGTAATGGCGACGCTCGGGCATGGCTTGTTGTCTCGCAGGCGCCTCACAGTCTAGACAGAAGCAGCGAATCCGGCTCAGCGGATCTCGCAGTTTACATCGGAGGCAACTGCACATGAATCGCATTTCCACTTTCCTATACGGAGCAGCAAGCTACGTAGCGTGTCTAGCCACGTTTTTGTATGCTATCGGGTTTATCGGCAACTTTGGTGTGCCGAAGTCAATGGATTCGCCAGCAGAGGGGCCCTGGGCAACCGCTTTGCTGATGGATCTCGGACTGCTAATGCTCTTCGCCCTGCAGCATAGCGTTATGGCTCGGCCCGCTTTCAAGCGGATGCTCACGCGCGTGGTACCCGTTTCGGCGGAGCGCAGTACTTATGTTCTTGCAAGCAGCCTGGCGCTGCTGTTTCTTTTCTGGGAATGGAGACCGCTCGGCGGAAGCCTGTGGGACGTTCAGAGCGATTTCGGGAAAGCTGTCCTGTACGGTGGTTCGCGTTCGGCTGGGCGCTTGTCCTGTTGCGACGTTCGTCATCAACCATTTTGACCTGTTTCGGAATGCGGCAAGTCTGGCGACATCTGCAGGGGAAGGCTCAGTCGGACTTGAGATTCACCACTCCCCTGCTCTATCACATCGTCCGGCATCCGCTGTATGTGGGTTGGATAGTTGTGTTCTGGAGCACCCCGGCGATGACTGTCACGCACTCGGTATTCGCGCTGGTCACGACGGCGTACATCATGGTTGCGATCCAGTTTGAAGAGCGTGACCTGATAGCCAAACATCCGGAGTACGCCGCCTATCGCGCACCGCGGTGCCCATGATTGTGCCGGGACTGCCGCGAAGGACTCAAATCAAACCTTCGGCGGCCGTTGCGAGGGCTGAAGGCGGAGCGGCTTAGAGACGCGACTCGTGAAACGCAGGATCGGCTGGCTCAGGAACACGAAGGCCACGGTTCCTTCGAATGGCGCAGCCGGTAATGGTGGCAACTGATTAGCACGCAGCACTGTAGCGGCCCACGAGGTCTTCGTACGCGGGCCGCTTGAGGTAACAGGTTCAGTTTTTCACGGTCATGGTATCGGAATTAACGGCTTTTTTGCCGGTCATTCCTTCCAAGCCGGCAAGCACTCCGCGATAGTCGTTCTTGTCTGCCTGAAAGGCAGCTCCGCCCTTTTTACCGCCATCGTCCCAAGTGAGTCCGATGAAGTGCTTCTTTGATTTAGTAAGCGCCATCAGAGCGCCAACGCCGAGAGAAACGGTCGCGAGCCCGATTGCTGCCCCGACCCTGCGATGTACATCCTGGCCATAGCTGATTTCGGTGATGGCCGTTGGTGGCAGGTTAAGGACTTCCTCATTACCTCGCACAACCCGAATCCTGTTCTGTTCGAGGTATAACCTCGTTCCATTTCCTGTCTTAAGGTTCGCAACGGAACCCCCGTCATACGTGAGCTTGTATGCCCCATCACTTTCGAAGGCCAAACAAGTCAC
>JAFAUR010000476.1 GCA_019243205.1 Acidobacteriaceae bacterium
AATCGGTCACAGTAAACGCGCCGGTTAGGACCGTCTATAACCAATGGACCCAGTTCGAATCGTTTCCGCAGTTCATGGAGGGAGTCGAAGCGATAGAACAGCTTGACGACAAACGGCAACGCTGGCGCACCAACATCGGTGGCAAAAGAGAGGAGTTCGACGCCACCATAACGGAGCAGCTGCCCGACCAGCGTATCGCCTGGAGGAGTATGTCCAGTCGTGCACACGCCGGCGTCGTTACCTTTCATCGGCTCAACGAGAACGAGACCCGGGTGATGTTGCAAATGGACTACCAGCCCGAAGGCGCGGTGGAAAACGTCGGCGATATGATGGGGGTTGTATCGCGGCGAGTCGAACGCGATCTTGAACGCTTCAAGGAATTCATCGAATCGCGCGGGGCCGAGACGGGCGCCTGGCGCGGTGTAATAAAGCAGAACTGATTGCGGAATCGGTGCGTGCGCGGATTTCGGTCCACGAGCGCACCGTTTTCAGACCGCTGGTCCATGATTCAGAGGCGCGATACGGCCGGCGCGCGAAAGTCATTGTCAGATCGTTGATCAATGCAACCTGGCGTTGTTTTGCGATATATCCATCGTCGCGGTGCGATGCCGCCGCTTTTCGACCCGCGTCCTCTAATAACGGCGCATAACTGACATGCGGCGCGGAGCAATGCGTGCGCACATTTCGCCTCAATAAATCTATAAAATAAGCTTGCGATGACGACTAACCACCAGTCCGCGACCCCGGTTGCTAACCGATCGACAATTACCTCCGTTGGCGGCTTCAGCAATACTGATCGACCAGAGCCAATAGCCTCTTGACGTCAACAGGTTTGGCCAACTGGTGTACCGCTCCTGCTGGCCGACCCGAGCCGGATAGCACGATGGTGGGAATATTGGCAATCGATGGATCGGCCGATTTGCGCTGCAGAAATTCCCACCCATTCATTCGTGGCATCATCAGATCTAGCAGAATTAAACATGGGCGCGGAACTTCCGTCAGGCGTTCAAGCGCCTCCTGCCCATCGCCCGCGGTTACAATCTCACGCTCGTCTTTTGCTAAAAGTTCACTTAAGGTATCACGGATTGTCACTTCATCTTCAACAATCAAAAGAGGTCCCATAAGGGTTCCCCATATGAAAGTTATGTGCTGACTGCCGGCATAGGGAACGCAGCATATCCCAGGACGAAGCTGGTCCTTTGGGATTAGCACTTGCTTTCTTATGCGTGTTGGCCGCTCTCCTTCGGCTACAAGGAGAGCGGTTTTATTTAAACCGGAAGAGCGGAAGTGCCCTGCCCGCCGGGATGCATGAGTTCATAGCAAGTGGTATTCCAGTTACAGATTTGCCTTTAAGAAGCCGGGGGTCGATATCAGCATCATGAACAAACGTTAGGAAAGTACGCCTGACTTTTCGTCTCCACGGTTCAGAGGCTTCGATAGAATTTATACGGTTTTGAGCAGACACTTGCCCGCGCGAAGTGTGGTGTATTACTGGTTTGCTGCCGGCAGAGCTACGAAACGATTTGCCCGCGCGACTCTTCAAGAATGGTCGCGATTGTGAGGCATACGGGCCAGCTATTTCAGAAACCCCACGAGTTCTATTATTTACGCCCGTCTCAATAAGGACAGAAAGCGCCTGTAAGTTAAACCGATGGCTGCTAAAACCGCGTATGTTGCGGACTACCTAGAGGAACACAAAGACGAGATCCTCGACCGTTGGCGCGATGCCGCGCGGGAAGAGCAGGCGCAGGCCGAACGGCTCTCCAAAATGGACGATCGCGAGTTGCTCGACCACCTGCCTGCGCTTACCGAGGCACTCATTCGCGTATTGCGCGGCGAGCAAGAGTCGCTCATCGAGGTCGACGCTCGTCGTCACGGCCATCAGCGTCGGCTCGACGGCTATAACGTCCTCGATGTGCTGTGGGAGCTCACAATTTTCAGACGCGTGTTCCTTGGCGTATTGGACGAAGCTTCTGAAGAGGTTTCCGATTGGATCCCAGTCGATGGGAGTAGGACGATCCTAAACCTGCTGGATGTGTGCGCGCGCACATCGATCGATCAACTAGTCAAAGAAACCGAACAGGAGCGCGACGCAGCCGCTGCAAGAGCCCGCCTCCTTGAAGCGCAGCGCCAGCGATTTCTCGGCACACTTTCTCACGAGCTTCGCAATCAAATCCAGCCGATTCTCTTTGCCCTTGAGCGGCTCAAAGCTAGTAAACCCACCGAACAGCAATTGCAAGTGCTGGAGATGATCGAACGGCAGACCCGCCAGCAGTCTTTTCTTATTGAGGATCTGCTCGACCTGAATCGAAGGGCAATCGGCAAAATTGAACTCAGACGCTCGTTAGTCGATCTGAGAGAATGCGTGCAGCACGCCGTGGAATCCAATCAGGCTGAGGTTGAGCTGAAGTCCCTCCAGGTCCGGCTCGAATTACCTGCTGAACCGATCTACGCACTTGTAGACCGGGGACGGCTCTGTCAGGTGGCTAACAATCTGATGTCCAATGCGGTCAAGTTCACCCCCGCGAACGGCATGATTGTCTGGCGACTCTCTGCAGAACCAGGATGGCAGGTCATGAGCATTCGAGACAACGGCGTCGGAATAAAAGCCGGCGACCTATTGCATATCTTCGATATCTTCTTCCAAGGTGAGGTGCCTGCAACCGTTCAACACGGAGGGCTCGGTATTGGTCTGCCAGTGGTCAAGAATCTAATCGAACTACACGGTGGAACGATCGAAGCTCGTAGCGATGGCGCGGGTACTGGAGCTGAGTTCATAGTGCGGATTACGGCGCCCGATCAATAACCTGTCTGTGGTCGCCGTCATTTTATCCTACCAAGGGTGCCAGGCGGATTCATGCAGAGATATACGCTAAGGCGTCCAGTTTTGTGAACGCTGGCCACCATCATGAGTTGCGCTATCGCGCCAAATTAGCAGCTTTGCGGACCGCGACCCGCTGCGCCCGTTCTCTATCGGGAGCGTCGATGTCGGCCATCCGCTGCCGTAGCCACCGGCGCGAGTCCATCTCGTCCATCGCCGATCCCGGCGAACCCGGAGCAGGTCGGCCAGTTAATCCATCCAGTTCCGCCGCGATTCTGGAGAGAATCCGCAAGACCTGCCGCCGGTCGAGCAATACCCTTTCCCCGCCCACCTCAGTTATCGGGCGCAGTTCTTCGACCACCCATCGTTCGCTCTCCAGTTGCTTGAGCCAGTCGATACATCGGCGCAGGATGG
>JAFAUR010000509.1 GCA_019243205.1 Acidobacteriaceae bacterium
CGCCTCCCGTCCTAAGAGGGGGCTAGATGGCACAGGCATCCTGTCGAAGGATGGCAGCAGAACTTGGTTACTTACCGCCTCGACGCGCGGGACCTTGACACTGATATTTTCGAGGGCGTCCGCAAGCTGTTCATAGCTCGCGCTGAATGGATGCACGCCCGGTACAGCGGGAACAGGGTCGCCGATTGAGGACTCGCCCCACAAAACGAGGCACCGTTCACGGAAGCCGCCATGAATCACCAGCATCAGAACTGTCGCCGAAAGCTTAGCATTCCGCACGCACCAACGAGTTCTTGACCCTTATGCAAGGTTCCGGTTGCGGCGTGGATCCCCGCGATCCCTCCGCTGCCGATCGTCAAATCAGGCGTCAAACTTGCCGAAATCTATGCGCCGTTCCTTTTGCATAATTAACCCCCAGGTATCGTCAGAATGCGGAGTGAAGTCAGATTAGCCGTCCGATCCTTAGCCGACACCCAGGGCTTTAGGATAGCCGCCGTCACCGTCATCGCGCTCGGTGTGGCCCGCGAACACCGCTATCTTGAGCGTTGCTTATGGGTCTCATGGAAAGTACTTAGATTCCCGCAGGGCAATCAAGTTCTAGAGGAACTGGACTTCACCCGTGGCGAAAGCGTGAAATGAATTGGGGATCGTATCGTCGTTGAAACGATCCATGCCCAACAGCTTCTAGAGTGCGATTCCCGCGCTGCAGAGTAGCGTCAGCGAACCGTCTGGTTCCCACCAGAACCGGTATCAAAAACGCCGTGAAAGTGGACTCGGCCCGATGTGATTCGCCGATCTCCGGCGGATCAGTATGTGCTTCCAAACACCTTCCACAAGGCCCATCTTGCCCAGAAACGAAAGCCGCGACCCAGCCGAATGGGGTCGCGGTGCGCTGCTTCTTGATCACTCATCCGATCCAGAGCGTTGGTCTTGCGCCGAACTGGTTTGTCTGCGGCGTTTGGTTGCATCGCCCTGTTGTCTCAAATCCTGGGTATCAAGCTCAGACCCAATTTAGGTTTTCAGGTTAATCAATCCTTCTCGACCACAGCGGATCAATCCAGCCCAAAGCAGTCGCTGGTGCATCTGAGACTCAACTTCAACAGCGGCCGGCGTTCAGACTTTCAGCGGTGAGAGACGTGAGAGCAAGCGCACATCCTTAAATGAAACGGATCCTGGTACTTGAGTCACCAGACGGGTTGGCAGCGCCGTTTATGACGTCAGGGTCAGATTGCTCACGACATGGGCTCTGGGATTCCAGCACACAATGCAATCAGCGGCTGTGCGAACCTCAAATTTGACGGCACCCACCGGCGTGCGTCGGCTAATGCGCGCCGATGACAAGCTTAGGCCGCCCGAACAATGATCTTACCCGTGGCCTGGCTGGACTCCATCAGCTTTTGTGCCTCGCGTATTTGGTCGAACTCAAAAACTGCAGCGGGCTTCGCTTTGTAAATACCTTGCGCGACGCGGTCAACAATCTCCTGCAGGGGCAATTCAGAAACTGGAAACTCCTCTCTTCCGAAAACGAAGCTCCCGAACAAACTGAAGTGGACCCCAGTTGCCATTTGAAGAAGAGGATTGAAATCGTGTACCGGCTCTAAACCGCCTAACCAGCCTGCGAGGCAAATTCTGCCATGTCGGTGCGGAATGGCAATGGAATCGAGTAAAGTGCTGTTGCCTATCAAATCAAGGACAACGTCGATCCTTTTCGCCTCGGCGAGACGCTTAGAAAGGTCAGGGCCCTCCAACTCCACACGGGTAGCGCCGAGACCTAACAACTTCTCAAAACGCGCCTTGCTTCTTGTTGTTGCGATCACGTTCAACCCGGCATTTGCGGCAATATTCAAAGCTGCCTGACCTAATGCAGATGTTGCTCCGCGAAGCAAAAGGGTCTGTCCGTTGTGGATAGCAAGATTTCCGTAAAGACACGTCCAGGCAGTTGCATAGGACTCCGGAATAACCGCAAACTCCTCCCAGCTGAGATCAGTCGCAACCTTGATCACATTGGTCGCCGGTACGAGCGTGTATTCAGCGTAGCTCCCATTGATTGTCCTGCCCATGCCCCCCATAAAGGCCGCCACCTTATCGCCTTGCTGGAATTCGCCTCCGGGGGCCGCTACGACTTCGCCTACGCACTCAATACCGCTGATTTCTGCTGCTTCCGCCCACTCACCTTTACGCATGTGGGTCTCAGCATGGTTGACACCAAACGCCTTCACAGCTATCAGTACGTGTCCTGCCTTTGGCTCGGGCCTAGGGAACTCTTTGATGACGAGACTTTCGAAACCGCCAAATCCGTTCAATATGATCGCGCGCACTTTGATTACCTTCCTAGTTTTCAGGTCTTTTTGTCTGCCACTCTCATGTTCGCGACTTAGAGCGGAACTGGAACCGTTAATGCGTTCAGGGATCAGCCTGTATTTTTCCGCAGGTCCTGAACGTCGAGGTTTCCCGATTTGCTTTGGACCCGATTGTGCCTATTCGTCAATATTGGTCGATATCCGCAGCGGAATGTGCAGCGCTTGTCATCCAAGGCAAAGCTTTGCGCAAATGGGAGGAATGCCCCTGCGAATTTGTAGAAACACCTAAGCTGCGCTCACCATACTCACCGTTGGTGCGATGAAATAAATCCAGACCGCGTGCCACTAACTCGCGCGAAACGCTGAGCCAAATGTCCGAGCCGGATTCATGCTCATCCCGGAGAGGGGTGCCTCGAACGACATGTAGATAGCAACTAGCGCGCCAGCAAAATAAGGCGTGTATCGCGCAATTCTTTCGCGATTAGATACGAAGAGTACGGTGCTCATCGAGATGAACGAGATCGCGAATTCTGCCGAAAGCGCAGCAACGTCGCCATAGACGCCAGGTTCTGTCACGCATAATGTACCGCCAGGTTACTCGGCGCACCTCGAAGCGCGTACGCCGCAATCGCAACACCAGCAAGTGCGCCGACGAATTGTGCCACGACGTAAAAGCACGCATCCCACGACTGCACTTTTCCCAATCTATAAAAGGTGAAGGTCACTGCCGGATTGAAGTGAGCGCCGGACTGCCTTCCCCACGGGGACATGACAAGCGCGATTTCCGTTATACCCATTGCCAATCCCGTGAGCATCCGACGCCCTATGTCACTGACAATGATGTGCCGGATCGGCGATGCCGGGTGCTGGAATAAAGTCGCAGCAGCGCAAGTATAGAGCATGTAGAACCCAAGCTCGGCGGCCTCCATCAGATACTCCGGCCAGTGAAGCCGCGAACTGCGAACCCCGTTCAAGACATTGCCGCCGATCGTCCTACTTACTATTTCGTTCACGGTGTCCCTTCGGGCTAAGGAATTGTCACTAACCGTGGCCTTCAGCAAGGGAGCTCAAAATAGTCTTCGAATGAGAACGAACTGCGTCTTTGTGAAAGAGTCTGATGCCACTGCTCTTCGCCGGAGGTTCGTTCGCCAAAGGCGACGAAGACAGCAGAAGTAAGAGCAAAATAGACCAGCCGTTAACTCGTTGGATTGATCCCGCTTCCTTGACTTATTCAATACTTGCTGGGTGAACTGGCGCGCCGCACTCTACGGCCCGCGTCCGCCATAACTCATCGATCGATGCAGCCGAGGTAAGTCTTTGAGCATCGTGTTTCAGCAGATAAAACGATACAGCGAGGAGAACCACATCCTTCATCAGGAATGCGACGTTCCCTACCATGGCGGGAAAGCCGCCGGCCGACGGTTCCCAGCCGTCCGGCATGAACGGGATGATCGTGATCGTACATAGAAAGGTAACTACCGAACCGAGAGCACCGAGGACGCCTAATCTCTTGTTCCAGAATCCGGCAAACAACAACGCTCCGAACAGCCATTCCGAAACGCCCAGAAGATATGTGGCGCCCTTGATGCCGAACACGGGATACATCCAAAAGATGAGAGGCCCATGCGTAAAGAACGGAATGAGTCCTTTCGCTTCGTAATCAAACCACTTCTGATACCCGAAGAAGAAGTAGATGATCACCATCGATGCCCGGATGAAGTGACAATCAAGGTCGCCCTTCAGGAGACCAATCCTATTGACTGTTTTCACAAGAATACTCATGTTTTCGCTCCTTCGTTCAAGCTGCGGAAGCTCCCGTTAGTGCCGCCTCCGTAGCGGTGTGCGCCGAGGCCGCGGATGAAAACAGTGGTATGAGCCCCTCGACCAAGGTGGGGTGAGTCAGGATAGCATCACTCAACGCGGTATAGGGCAGTCCAGCAGTCATCGCAATTTGGACAGAGGACAAAATCTCACCCGCGCCAACACCAAATCCTGTGAAACCTAGAATGCGATCGCCGTCAATCTGGACCAATGCCTTCAAGAACCCACGTGTTTCAGACAGCGTGGTCGCGCGCATCACCGCTTCCATCGGAACCTTGAACAATCGGTAGGCAACGCCTTGTGCTTTTGCTTCCTTCTCGTTCAGGCCCACGCGCGCCAGTTCCGGATCGGTAAAAATACAAAACGGAATCACTCTTCCCGTCGTTACGCGTTTGCCTCCGGTAATGCTGTCGTGGACCACACGAAAGTCGTCAGCGCTCACATGAGTAAACTGCGGGCTCCCAGCTACCTCACCGATGGCCCAAACACCAGGGGCCGTGGTCTCGAGACGCTCATTTACCTTGATGAATCCGCGAGAAGTTACCTCAACGCCCGCCGACTCGAGGCCGATGTTCTCTGTGTTCGGTATTCGGCCAGCCGCGACCAGCAGATGAGTGCCATGTAGACTCTTTTCTTTCCCGCCTTGTTCCACAACAACGGTTACTGAATCGTCAGATTTGCCTGAAACGCGTTTTATGCGTGCGTTCAAGACGGTATCGATCCCCTCGTCTTCAAAAAGACTGCCGAGAGCCTCGGTCACATCGTCGTCCTCTCTGTGCAGCAAGCGGTCATTTCTGTCGATCACGGAAACCTTGCTACCGAAGCGACGCATTGCCTCGGCCAGCTCCAATCCGATATAGCCGCCTCCCATCACGAGAAGGTGTTCCGGTACTTCATCCAGCTCGAGTGCTGCGATATGGGTGAGGGGCTGCGCCTCAACCAAACCCGGAATGCGGTCGACCACAGCCCTGCTACCGGTGTTGATGATCACATTGGTTCCTCGGAGTTGGCGCGTTGTTCCGTCGGGGAGCGAGGCTTCTAGCGTTTTCGGGCCAATGAAGCGTCCGGAGCCGAGGATGAATTCCGCGCCGCTCTTCTTGTAGTTGTCGCGATACGCCTGATTCCAGTTCGATACCATCTTGCGTTTGCGCTCGCGAACAGCGCTCATGTCGACGGCGAACTCTCGGTTCGGAATGCCGAACTCTTCGCTTCTGCGGAGGTAAGAAGCAACCTTCGCGCTATGAATGATGTTTTTGCTCGGCAAACAGGCGATATTCGGGCACGATCCGCCGATGTATTTGCGTTCGATAACGGCGACTCGCTGTCCTTGTCCAGCAAACGTCCACGCAGCAATGGTCGATCCCGTGCCGCCGCCAAGGATCACGAGATCGTAATTCTCCAAAAGTTCGGCTCCGTTTAACTGGGCCGAAGAGAATGTTGCGATGTCATTCATATGCAACTCTCCTTTCGTGAGTTGGTTCCTGCGACTTTGCATCGTCAGGACAGGAAATTGCGGATTGCCGCAGCGATCTCGTCACAGTGCGTCTCGAGGGCGAAATGGCCGGTGTCGAAGAAGCGAACGGCGGCCTCTGGAATGTCACGTTTGAACGCCTCGGCGCCCGCCGGCAGGAAAAACGGGTCGTTCTTGCCCCAAGCTGCCAGAAACGGGGGCTTGTTCTTCCGAAAATAGGCCTGGAATTCGGGATACAGCGCGACGTTGCTCTTGTAGTCGCCGAAAAGGTCGAGCTGCACTTCATCAGCGCCAGGTCGTGCGAGATAGAAGATGTCTAGCGAATACCCGTCGGGAGAAATCGAGGACGTGTCCGCGACACCATGGGTATATTGCCAGACCGTTGTCTCGGGCGAAAGAAAGGCGCGGAGGGCTGTGCGGTTTGCCTCGGACGGGTCCTGCCAGTATGCGCGGATCGGTTTCCAGCCGTCGCTGAGGCCCTCGACATACGCATTGCCATTCTGCGAGATGATGGCCGTAATGCGCTCTGGGTGCCTCACCGCGAGGCGGAAACCGGTCGGCGCGCCATAGTCGAAGACGTACATGGCGAAGCGGTGAAGTCCGATCACTTCAGTGAAGCGGTCAATAGCGTCCGCGATGTTGTCGAAGGTGTAGCTGAACTTCGTTCGTTCCGGCATGTCCGATTGGCCAAACCCGGGCAGATCGGGCGCAATCACATGAAATCGATCGGCGAGCTGCGGAATGAGATCGCGGAACATGTGGCTTGCAGTTGGAAACCCGTGCAGCAGAAGGAGTGCAGGAGCGTTCGAGCGACCGGCTTCCCTGTAGAAGATTGTGAGGTTGTCGACGGCTGTTCGCCTGTGAGCGATCTTAGTCATTTGTCCGGGCCTCGCTGCTCATCAACTGTCGCCTTTTCACAAACACCTGATATCAGCGACATAAGCGCGAGCCTCCGACGCCTGGAAAACTGTCTTTTACGGGTGACATCATGCTTGCACTGCGTCGATCAGTTTCATGATCGCGATTGAGAGCCGGAATGAAACCGTTGATGCGTTTAGGCGTTACCCTGCATTTTTTGGCAGGTCCGGAGTTTGAATCGGGCGCCCGCCATCGCGCATTCGTCGAGGTCAAACTTCCGAGCGTCGGGTTCCTCCAAGCCAGGACCGCAGTTTAGACCACACACTCGTCTTGCGGCCAAAGGCCGTCTTCCCTACTATCTTCAACTCGATGGTCGTTCCGAGATTCGGCGCGGTGATAAGTTGGAATTGCCCATGAATGCGCGCGGCTCGCTCGCGCATGCTCTGCAGGCCAAAGTGACCATCCCTGCCTTTCGACGCCGTGGTCGAATCCATACCGCGGCCGTTATCACGAACGATCATCGTAAAGTCCTCGGAATAATTCAACTGCACTTCGATGCGCGTAGCACGCGAATGCATAAATGCGTTGCGAATGGCTTCGCGACCAACACTGCAAATCTCATCGGTTACGATCGGATCCACTTCGAGGGGCGTGCCTCTGATGTTCAGAATCCGCTCCGAAACGCCGTACGGCTCACACTCGTCCAGCGCGGATTGCAATCGTTTGGACAGCTCGCGGTTGTCGAAGGCGCCAGCGTGAAGCGTGTTGAGAGCAGCCCGGCCCTCGCGCATGGCCCGGTCAATCCACCCGGAAAGCTTTTCCAGTGAGCGGCTCGTGTATTCAGCGTCAGAGCGATGTTCGCGCGCATCATCGGCAACCAGTTTGCTGCCCTGCAGCGTCTGCAAAAGCGTATCGTGCAAGTCGCGCGCTAGACGCGTGCGCTCGCTGACACGTTCTTCCATACGAAGTTCAACGATACGCCGCGTTATGGCCCAGCCAAAGAAGGCGGCGATGAAAAACGTTGAGATTGCAGTTACCGGCACGATAAAAAGAATCCGCCGCTGCACGCTTCCCATTTTCAACGCGGCTTGCATAAGTTCGCCGTTGGCCTGTTGTCGAATGCTGCCGACCAATACGGAAGTCTGAGTTTCGATTGGTTTCAGTTCGTTGTCCAGCCGCCGTCGCACTGTTCCCCAGTCGCCCGATTTCGCTAGGTCGCTAATGGCGTCGACTTGTGCCGGCAAACTGACTTCGATGGTTTCCAGGGTTGGCAAGAATCCCGGATTTACTTTGGTTCCGCGCGGCTGGTTGGCGAGGGCCGCCTTTGTTTTTTGAGCTTGTTCATCGAGGACTCGGCGCAATGGCTCGGCTTCAGTGGTCAGACGGTGTGCATCGCCGGACCGTGCAAGGTCATCCAGCCGTTGGTGGAATAGGAGAAGGCCTACTTGAAACTGCAGAACCGCAATCAATTGTTGATTCGTGGCGACGAGACGATCCGTTTGGATCCGAGCCATATGAAACTGCCACACGACGAGAGCGTTTCCAACTAGAATCAGAGCGATCAATAGGGCGAAAGCGAGCGTCAGCCGAGGACCAATATTGAAGTAATCTGATGATTTCATTCCGGCGGCTTCCTGAGGAGTCTTCCCTAAACGGCAGTTCTTTTCCGCCCATGATAAGGGCTGTTCGACGAAACATCCCGCTAAGGGTAATCTACTTCCGCGTCTTCGGCGGGCCGGTCTTGAAGCCGGTTATGGCGACCAGTTGTTTGTCCAGTGCAGCCGCAGCCATCGGCGCACTCCTTTCGCCGGTCAACACCGAATGCACTGCCTGGATGTAACCCTGGGTTACATCGTGATAGGCATTGCCGGTTACGTTCGAAGGCCGGCTGGCCAGCCGACTTCTTTTTTGTTCACTCGGTTGACGCGAGGGGGCGTAGGCCTGCAGTATCTGTGGCAGGTCGTAGAGTTGGGGTTCGGCGGCCGGCTCGGAGTGCGATAGGTCCGCTTTTAATCGCTGCTCCCTGGCCACAAGAAAACGGATGAGCGCGATTGCTTCCCGACGGTGAGCCGAAGATTGGGAAATAGCCAAACCGAAGCCTCCCAAGGTGCCCACTCGCCCTCCAGGACCTCCAGGCATACTCGTATAACCGGTCCTGTCCCGCACAGGTGATTCGTTGGGATGAGTCAAACGGTAACTCCACTCCCAACTGCGCCTAAAAGCAGCATTGCCTGAGTTCCAAAGGTTCAACGAATCCGTTTCCCGGTAGGCGACAACAGCAGGCGGCGATATCCTGCCAATCCAGCGGGCAGCTCGCTGCCAAGCCCGGATCGCGGCGGGATTGTTTACACTAATCGTTTCATCATCTTCGATGATGCGCCCTCCTCCTTCGGCGACCTGCCATTCCAAGGCATTGCATGTCAAGGCCTCCGTGGCGGCACCTTGCCAGACGTAGCCCCAGAAATCCTTTCTGCCCTTGGCCCGTTCACCCGCCTGGATCCGGGCGGCCATGCTTTCCAGTTCGTCCCACGTCTCCGGAGGATGGCTATAGCCGTAGAGCCGGAGAAGATCGGTTCGATACGCGAGAACGCCGACCTCAGTATGGTAGGGCACGGCCACCACCTTGCCATGCACTGTGTAGCTGGCGACCAATTGAGCGTCCCATGACGAAAGTTCGCTGGCAAAATCTGGCCGCAGATCAATCAAATAGTCTGCGAGAATTTCCGGCCAGATGACATCCATACCCAACACATCCGGGCTAGGGCCGCCCTCCTGTAACACCCTTCGCAGCAGGTCCAGTTGGGGCACAGGGTCGAGCGAAGAAAACAAGGTTTCGGGAACCGGCGAGTCCTGGATGTCAATTCCAGTTTCTCTGGTGAACTCCCGGAATTCGCGTTCTGCTCTGGGCAGTTCGTCCGGCTGCAACCACCACGCATGCAGAAAGGTTACAGTTGCGGGTGCCTGGGCCTGTTTGCGACAGCCAGAGACAATGCAAAAGAACAGGACGATGATGAAGGGCAATCTATCGTGCAATAGATGCGCCAACCCGCAGATGTTCATGAAGAGGTTCCTCGAACGATTGCGATTTTCTGGTGAGTTCTCTTGCAAACCTCACTTCTGTCCCGCATCCAGCTTCACGGGCAGACATCATTACTGCAATGCCGGATATGAATGTGCGAAACGAGCACGCCGGGCCACGTTGCACCGTTCCATCCCATCATGGCTGCAGAAACCCTCGGCGTATCGCTATCGAGACGGCGTGTGCTCGATCGTTTGCTCGAAGTTTCTCCATCAAATTGCGCACGTGAAAATTCACTGTGGTCTCGGAAATGGAGAGCTGAAAGGCTATTTCCTTGTTACGATGTCCCGCGCGAATTTGCTTTAACACTTCAAGCTCTCGCGCTGTCAAATCTTCTTCGCCCATGTATTCCGCGAGTCGACTGGCGACTTCGGGCGGAATGTGCTTCCGCCCGCTATGCACTGACCGAATGATGTGCAACAACTCATCCTTTGGCGTACTCTTGAGCACGTAAGCAACCGCGCCAGCCTCGAGTGATCTTTGGATCTCTACGTCCCCTTCCGAGGTCGTGAGCATGATCACGCGGGCTTGAGGAAACTCAGCGCGAATTGTCAATAACGCCTCGGTACCAGTCGAGCCCGGCAAGCGCTGGTCCATAAGGGTGATGTCTGGCCTGTGGCGGCGGAATTCCGCAACAGCATTGTTCGCATTCGCTACGGCTGCAACCACATTGATGTCTGGCTGTGACGTGAGGATCAAAGCCAGTCCTTCCTGAAACACCGGATGGTCTTCGACTATCAGGACCCGAATCGCTGCAGGCAAAACGTCACCTACTTTCACCTTCAAATTAACTCCGGCCGGTCCAGGTTTCTATGGCATGCAAAGACGAGCGGTGAGAACTGACTGCACTCCTAAAGGGGATCGAGAAATGTATAAAGAGCGCTGAGGCGATTATTTGATACGACGCCGATGTTGAGGCCCGTTATCTGGGGCAGTTCATTTGGAAGTCCATAGCCCCAAGCTAGTCTGCCAATACCGTGAAAGCACTCGGGAGCACTCAACTCAGAGCAGACAAAGTGCGGAAACTGCTCTTGAATGCTACGGATCGCCGCATCGATCGAGCCGAGACCAGCAAAGGCTCCCAACCTGCAAATAAACACGCCGTCTTTGTTCCAGACGACTGCGATTGCAGCGCGCCGCTTCGACGCATCACGTTCGCCAAACACCGTATACAGATGTTGCTTCAAAAGAAGATCGGTCCTATCGACCATTCCCACGTCCTCGGGTAGAGCGCTATTCGGTCATTATCGGGAGGCTATTTACAGAGAGTTCGTGTGCGCGGTTCGGCTACACCATGTTTCCATTGAACACCTCGACGCAAGCGAGGTAGCGTTGAAGCGATCTCGTTTGGCTTTTCGGATGCGAGCACACGAAGGCAAGATTCAGGGCGGCTTTAACGTTCGTGCACACCCGGCCTAAACCGGTGCAAGCTCCATATGGGCAGAGCCGATGTGGATCTTGCAGGCTTTGACGCATGGGTGCCTTCTTCCCATTCACTCTTCAGCGTCTCCTCTGAACAGTGTGAGGTTTGCGCTAGTTCACGACAACTTTAGTTTCAACAGCAAAGATCCTGCATTTTTCTTCAGGTTTTGAGGCCCACTATTGGCACTGCATGGCGAATGACGAATAAAACTTTCATAAAAGTCCACAGGCCAGTATTGGCGCGGATTAGTCCGTGCAGACCTATAGTTAATTCCAGCGTCCGGCCTCATGCATCTGACGGTGCCCTTGTGCTGAAGATGATGAACACTGGAGCCATATTCGATACGCGAGTACGCTGACGCGATCACATCCCCAGTGTTCAAGGGAACACCCCACGCATATCTTGACGGAGGGCAGTCCTCAACATGCTCACACGAGTCACAGGTTAAGGAGCAACAAATGACGAGTACAAAACAGAAGCTAGCGAGCATCGGAGCACTCGCTGTGATGATGCCAGCATTTCGGCTGGCTCCAACAGCCAAAGCGGCTGCAGGCCCGAGCGACCCGCAAATCGTGCATCGTGCTAGCGGCGGATCAAATCGATATTGACTACGCACGATCGCCCTAGCCCAATCCAACGACAAAACGGTGCGTGAGTTCGCACAAAGAATGGTTACCGACCATTCCGCAGTGAAAAAAAGCCTGATCGCGCTGGCGGAGAAACTGCACGTTACGGCAGAAGACAGTAGCACCAGCGAGGGCCTGAAGAAAGGGGCGGCGGAGATCACGGTCAAGCTGAAATCTCTGAAAGGCAAGGAATCTGACAAGTTCTACATCGGCAACGAAGTCAGCTATCACAAAGCGGTGACGGATGTCGTTCAAGGCGTACTGATTCCGAATGCCCAGAATCCATCGAAGCTACACGGAAGTTCAGGAAAGATTGAACACGACGGCTCCGACCATCTCCAAATGGAGAAAGCGCTTTCTGGAAGGGCGCATGGATGGGCTTATGCAGGATGCCATTCTGGTAAGAAGCCGACCGTGATCACGCCACAACCGCAGGCCCGGGTTTTGGCGGCAACTCGTCGCAAGCCCAAGGCCTGCGGCCACATCGTTTAGAGCACATACATGGCCAGCAAGGATCCCGATTTCGAACGCAAGGCCGCCGATGTCATCGGCTTGTACCTCAATTTCCCGCAGCATGCAGCCGTATTTTGTGTAGACGAGGTTGTGCAAGCCGAACTCACCCTTGGAGTGAGCATGACGCACCATGATGGCCAAAGGCAGGAAAGTGATACCTGAAGAAAAATGCAGACCCGAGACTCTCAAATTTGGCGTGATGCGCGAACAACGAAACGGGCAAAATCGCAGCTGTGAGGGAGGACACGATAACGCGCCGCCACGGCGCGCACTCGATCAGCCATTTTGCGTTGCGTAAGGGAGCAGGTGAACTCCCATGCGCATTCTGACCAAGTTGGACGCAAAGACCCGCGACCATCGGAAATCAGCAGCTCCTAGCGCCGCGTGTCCAAATGCTGAGTGAGTGCGCGCTCGGGATCGTTGCGTCTGGATATGCAGCAACTCCTGCCGTGTGAGATCGCGAACTTCGGCTATGCGCGAATAACACAGAATCGCATGTTGACGTGCACTTATTCGCGACGTACGTGGCATCTAGCCAAGAAGAGTCAACCCGTGTAATAAAGGAGAAGAAATGAGACTGTCCTGGCAACAAGGTCCGCTCTCGCCGGGAGCAATTGGCCGCTTCCTGGTGCCCGAACCGCTACCTCAAAGATTGTTGTACGCGGAGCCTTTGCGCCGGCGCATGCGCGTGCGCTTCGGCGGCACCTGGATTGCCGATAGTGAGCATGTGCTCCTGCTGTTCGAACCAGGCCATTATCCAATAACCTACTTTCCGGACGGCGACATCGCTCCAAACGCTTTAGAACGCATCGAGCACACTACTCGCCATCGCGACTTTGGGCTCACATCCAGGTACACCGTACGCGCGGGCGATAAGAGTGCGTGCCGAGGCGCATGGCGGCACATCGAACCGCCAAACTACGCGAGTGAACTGCAGGGGCGTATCGCGTTCGCATGGCCCGCCATGGACGCTTTCTACGAAGAAGACGAACGGATCGTGGGCCATGCGGCTGACAGTTACCACCGGATCAATATCCGCCAGTCTTCGCGCCGGCTCGTCGTGCGTCATCGTGATCGAATCATCGCCGATACGAAGCGGCCGCTAGTCCTCTACGAATCGGGCTTCGCACCGCGCCGGTACGTTGCACGCCCCGACATCGATCAGTCGGCACTGACGCCCGTTCAGCATCAGACCTTTTGCCCCTACAAAGGGTTGTGCAACTACTACGACATCGGCGATGCACATCTGGCGGCATCGTCATACCCTGACGCTTATGCTCAGGTCGGCCGCATCTCGAATTTCGTGTCGTTCGAGCCCGATCCACTTTCAGTACAACTCGACGGCGTTCAGCTCCGCCTTGAGCCAGGTCAGACCGTGATTCCGCACGGGCCCGATCGCGATCTCGACGTGGAGCAAGTGACCGTCAAGCAGCCGTAAAGAAGCACCATGGCTCGACTCCTATCCGTGAACGTCGGACTTCCACGCGATATCGAGTGGAAGGGGCGCACTGTTCACACCGCGATCTGGAAGGATCCCATGAGCGGCCGCTGCCGAGTCAGAAACTTGAATCTGGACGGAGACGGTCAAGGAGACTTGGCCGGGCACGGGGGTGAGCAGCGAGCCGTCTTCGTATATCAGATTGAATCGCATGGTTACTGGGAGGAGCAACTAAAGAGGACGGACTTCGTCGCCGGACAGTTCGGCGAGAACTTCACGATCGAAGGATTGCCAGATGAAGACGTGTGCATTGGCGACCGCTATCAGATCGGCAGCGCGGTGTTCGAGGTCACTCAACCTCGCGTTACCTGCTATCGCGTCGGTATCAGGATGAGCGAGCCCCGGATGCCGGCATTGCTGACGTCCAGTGGACGACCGGGGTTCTACTTCCGAGTCTTGCAGGAAGGCGAGGTGGAAGCAGGCGACGAAATCATGAAAGTAGGAGAAGCGAAGGAGCGAATGACTGTCGCGGAGGTTAACGCACTCCTCTATTCACCCGGTCATCCGCGCGATCAGTTGGAGCGCGCATTGCGGATCGAGGCGCTTTCGCCTGGATGGCGCTGGTCCTTTCAGGCGTTGCTGCAGAGCCAAACGGCTGCCGCAGGGAGTGGGAACGCGGGGCTCGCGCCGGCCGCATCCGCGCATCCGGCCGCGGCAGGATTTCAGCGGCTCAGGGTGGCAGCAGTCGAACAGGAGTCCGCTGACGTCCTCTCGCTGAAGATGCAGAGCACGGACGGTCAGCCGCTGCCACCGGCTCTGCCCGGCCAGTACGTGGTTTTGCGTCTTCAAACAACCACCGGCGGCCCGCCACTTTTTCGGAGTTATTCGCTCTCAGGTCCCCTCTCGACAGACCGCTATCGAATCAGCGTGAAGATCGAGCCGAATGGGGCGGCCGGAAGCTACCTGCGGCGCCATGTTCGCGTTGGTGATTCTCTCGACGTCAGCTCGCCGCGCGGAAGTTTCGTTCTGGAGTCCGGACAGCGGCCAATCATATTGCTGAGCGCGGGAATCGGGGCCACGCCGGTTCTGGCCATGTTGTACGCGCTCGCGGCGGCGAACTCCACACGTCAGGTCGTGTGGATTCACGCGGCTCGCGATCGGGAGCATCACCCATTCGCGGGCGAAGTCCGCCGCCTCATTCTTGCGCTTACGAACGGCCGCAGCTATGTTTATTACAGCAGGCCGGGCTTGCGCGACAAGGTCGGTGAGGATTTCGACGCTACCGGTCACCTCTCGCGATCGGTGTTCGACGAGGTCGGATTCCCTCGAGAGGCGGATGTCTATCTCTGCGGGCCGACTCCCTTCATGGCAGACATGAAAGAGGTGCTTGCTAATTCGGGCGTGGCCCCGGGGCGGATTCACATGGAAATCTTCAACGGCAGCGAGTCGATGACTCCTGGTGTTGTCGGCGCAGTGACGCGAACTCCGCATTTGCCGAAGGACGACGCCAACACTGGCCCGCTGGTGTCATTCGCACGTAGTGGCATTGCCGCACATTGGAAGGCGTCGACGTACCAGAGCATCTTGGAACTGGCCGAAGCGTGCGACGTCCCCGTCCGTTGGTCGTGCCGGACAGGAGTTTGTCATAGCTGTGAGAGCGGTTTGGTTTCAGGGGCGGTCATCTACGAACCAGAGCCGCTCGATATGCCTGCCCAAGGCAACGTTCTTATTTGTTGCTCACAACCGGTCCGGGACGTGGTCATCGATTTGTAGTGCACAATGCAAAAGACATCACAGGTTGGATATAGATTTGATTTGCGAAACCGGCACTGTCCTTTACAGGCAATTGCCGGGCGCGGCGTCCGGCCGCAAATGGAAGATCAGAGCGCAGTATATCAGAACGAAGGCGACGCGCGGGGCAACAAAGGCAACCAGCATAGCTATCGTAAAGCTCGCAAGAACGATGATCGATAGCGCCTCGCCATGTGCCGGGTGCGTGCGGACACTTGCCTGGAATCCGTGCGCCTCAATATTTCGTGTTCGAAGACGCAGACGAAAAGTGCGGCGTAAAAAACGATGGTGGACGATGCAATCTGCGTCCGCGCAATCCATGAGGTCACAAATTGTAGCAGCGACACCATGAAGAGATGGACGAAGTTGGTCCACATTAATCGCAGCGTCGGAGCACCTACGAACGCCCAGGAGGTAATGATGATGAATCCAAATGATCGCCATGAAGAGGTAACTCACCGCATAGCTGATGGCGGTGGGCTACAAAGGCCAGAGATCGGAGAATGCCGCCTGCTCCGGTGCCTTGAGCTTCAGTACCATGATGGTTACGATTACTGCGAAGGCCGCGTCTGAATATACAGCCAGCCTAACTGCGGTTTCCTTTTTTTCAGGCATAGTGCTCCTTCAAAGCGGCAAGCCTGGATCCAGTTGCTCGATTCAGATCGGTAAGGGACTCACGGACGCGCCCGCCGGTTCAGTTCGCAACATCTATCGTGGTCAAGGATATCGAGGCTACCCGGAGCGGCTTTCTTGAACGTGGTGTCGAAGTCAGTGGAGGTCCGGCACAAGACGCCCATTGGAGCCTGGGACGGAAGTTTCGCACCTGGGCTCGACCCCACACGCGGAGACTATGCCAGCTTCGCCGACTTCTCCGATCCGGATGGCAAGAGGTGGGTGCTACAGGAACGAGGCTACCGCAATGTGTGATGTCGTCTAGAACGTTGGTGATATGAACGGTACGCGACGGAATGGGTTCATACCAGCCGTGCCGACACTGCGCATCAACCGTACCAGAGGAATGACCGCAAGCCGTCTGATGACGTACGATAAAGCGTAACTCGGAATCAAATGACCCGGAGAACGCTTCTTTCCTTCGCAACAGCAGTCGCCGCAATGCCGCAGCTCGTCGCAGCAGCCTCGGTCTATGACTACGACCTCGAAACCATCGACTACCAGAAACTGCATCTGAGCGATCTCAAAGGCAAAGTTCTTATGATCGTCAACGTCGCGAGCCGTTGCGGCTACACTCCGCAGTACGCCGGCTTGCAGCAGCTCTACCTGAGGTACAAGGATCAGGGATTCGTGATCATAGGCATTCCCTCCGATGACTTCGGTCAAGGTGAACCAGGCTCGAATCCAGAGATCAAACAGTTCTGCCGCCGCAAATACGACGTCACGTTCCCCATGATGTCCAAATCACTCATCAACGTGAACCCGCGGCTGCCAATTTACGACTACCTAACTGATCTAGACCAAAACCCCAAGACGGGCGGCGCTATCAAGTGGAATTTCACGAAGTTTCTGATTAGTCGTGACGGAAAAGTTGTCAACCGCTTCGAACCCGAACTAGAACCGAATGATCCATCACTGGTCAGCGCTGTAGAAAAAGCCCTGCACTAATAGAAGCAAACCAGATTCCACGGACGGATAGCTGCGGCCCGAAGCCAACATGGACAGCCGTGAATCAAAGGACTTCGACGCGACATACGTGTGTTCGTAGATGCAGAGTACTCGCCTTGACAGACGGTCTTAGCTTCAGGAACGACCTAATGGCGGTCATCTCACACGGAGTGACAAGGATCAACAGCCTCGAGGATCCCGTGCTGGCCGGTTGGATGAATCAGCGGCAACAGGATGTGATCGAGTATCTGCGTGAAGAGAACCGAGTACTGCGCGAGCAACTCGGAGACCGTCGCTTTCGAGAGCTTTGAGGCGCTCGGGGTTCTTCTTCACGTCCGCCATTGGGACTTGATGTGCTCGCCAGAATCCCTCCAACCTGTGCCCACCGACCTCCGTAGGCGCGGTCCATCCTTTTAGAGTGCGCATGACGATCATCGGCCAGCTTGGACGCTTCGCGAGACCGGACTTACGTGCCTCCTGCTGAATCCGCTGGATATCGAACATGCAGTGCTCGACAGTCGCGGCCATCGCCTGATGCATGCTGTCGGGGTCCGAACCTTCCACGAAGTAAGGTGTCCAGCCATAGCCGCTGAACAAGTTCTCCAGTTCCCTGTGACTGATGCGCGCCAGCAGCGTGGGATTGTTGATCTTGTAACCGTTGAGATGGAGGACAGGCAGGACCACTCCATCACGAATTGGGTTCAGGAACTTATTGATGTGCCAAGAAGTTGCGAGTGGGCCCGTTTCTGATTCCCCATCTCCAACGACCGCCGCAACAATTAGGTCTGGATTATCGAACGCAGCGCGGCAAGCGTGCGACAGCACGTAGCCGAGTTCGCCGCTTCATGAATCGAACCCGGCGTTTCAGGAGTACAGTGGCTGCCGATACCGCCCGGAAACGAAAATTCTTTGAAGAATTTGCGCAATCCGTCTTCGTCTTCGCTCTTGTCCGTGTAGATTTCGGCATAAGTGCCCTCCAGATAGCAA
>JAFAUR010000552.1 GCA_019243205.1 Acidobacteriaceae bacterium
CCCGGCGGCGCTCGATGTGTCCGCGGCGATATCTTTCGCCAGCCCGAAGTCGAGTACCTTCACTTTGCCCTCAGGCGTGATCTTGATGTTGGCCGGCTTCAGGTCGCGGTGTACGATGCCCTTTTCGTGCGCCGCCTCAAGCGCTTCGGCAACCTGTTTCGCGATCTGCAGGCATTCATCAATGGGCAACGATGCGCGGCCGATGCGCTCGGCCAGCGTTTCTCCCGGCACATATTCCAGCACAAGGTATCGCTTGCCGTTGAGCTCTTCGAGTCCGAAGATCGCAGCGATGTTGGGATGGTTGAGTGAGCCCAGGATTCGCGCTTCACGTTGGAACCGCGCCAGCGCGTCAGCGGCGTTGACCAATCCACTCGGCAATGCCTTGATCGCAACCTCGCGACGCAGACGTGTATCCAGAGCTTTGAACACTTCCCCCATACCGCCCGCCCCAATAAGCCTTTCGATTCGATACGGCCCGAGCAGCGCGCCTTGGCTGAGCGGAACACTTGTATTGGGAGAAGACGACGTCACCTCAAACACGCCTTCCCAGGCTGGCTTCTCAAACAAACTTTTCGCCTCGTCACTGGAACTGAGCAGCGAATCCACTTCCCTGCGCAACTCCGCATCGTCGCCGCACGCAGAGCTAAGAAACGCGTCCCGTTGCGCCGGTGCATACTCCAACGCTGCGTGATACAGATCCTCGACCCGCTTCCAAAGAGCCTCACTCATGCATTGGTCTCATCCAACCTGGTCTGGATGCGCTGGCCCGGTGATTTCGAGCGGGATGCCAAAGACCTGAGTCCTTCGTGCGGCCGATCGTCATGGCGCCTGCCAGTCCAGCGCATATATGTCTTGCGACCCGGTATCGCGCAACAGCATTGGCGAATCGTCGGGATCAAGGCCAAGCCAAATGGCGTAATGCCCGGTCGTTTTGACGTCCTTCAGATCGGCCACAAGCTCGACTTTGCGATCGCTGATCCTGACGCGGAGTACATCATACTTGCAGTTCCCACCTACGGCACAGTCGAGCGAACGCTTCAGCAGGTAGATGTAGCGGCCGTCCTTTGACCAGCTTGGGAAGCCCATCGCTCCGTCCAGCAGTTCCGACCACTTCTTAGTCTGAGAATCGAAAATTAAGAGATGCCGCGTATCAAGTGTCATGGCTAAGATGTATCTTCCATCCGGGGACCAGCGCGGCGAGTAGAAACCTCTGGATCCTGGCAGGGTGGAAATCTGGCCGCTGCTCATATCAAAGATACGGATACCTCCATCGGGCTGACCTGAAGAGTCCGAGAAGACGATTTTGCTACCATCTGGCGACCAGTTCGGGTCCGACTCCGGCTTGGAATCGTCCGGTATGAGTTGTCGGGCGCTTCCGCCCTCGGACGAAATCGTATATATCCTTTGCGGTTTTCCACTCGGCGTGGGGCTGAAGAAGATAATCTGCTTGCCGTCAGGCGACCAGCGCGGCTGGACGGCGTACAGGGGCGGGTAGGAGAGTTGCAGCCGATCGCTCCCATCGAACCTGCTTCGCCATAGAATCCCCTCCGGATAGGTCACATAACAGATAAACTGCCGATCCTTTGAGGAAGCGACGAACTCCGCCGAGATGCCGGAGAGGAACGGCGCGAACTGGCGGGTTTTCGCGTCGTAGCGTACCAACTCGCCACGAAGAATCTGACCTACTGCGAACAGTTTCTTGCCGTCCTTGCTGGGCAAGGGATCGGATAAGCTCAGCGGGCTCGACGTCAACTGCACGGGGTCATTGGTGACTCTCCGCAGAATACCGCGATGTTCAGAAATAGCCCAAATCTGGCCTTGCGATGAGAAGACGAAGCTTTTTCCGTTTGCAGCCCATTTGCCACAGCATTCGCTAGGAGGGTTGTGCCAATCGGCAAGCATTCGGTGTAGATTGGTTCCCTGAACGGAAACTTCCCAAAGCGTGAGCGTATGCAATCGGGCGTCCAGTGCGCTGAAGCGCACAACAGTTCCGTCGGGCGACCACGCGGGCGAAAATGCCGAACCGGAGACTGACGTTAGCTTGCGAGGTTCAGTGCCGTCTCTTTTTGCTAAGAACACGTCGCTTCCATTCGTAAACACAAGTGTCTTGCCATCGGGCGACCACGCGGCATCGCGTCCGATCGCGCTTCCGAGCCGGCGGGGCGAACCCCCCAGAACGGGCAAACTAAACAGAGGGCCGGTGAAAGTTGGACCTATATGAATGGAAAGATTCGAAGGTAAATTATGCCCGGCGATCAGAAGTTCAGAGCCGTCCGGAGAGATGCTGAGCAGAGACATGCCATGAGGCGCAGCCACTTGGGCGGTCTCTCCCCCCGCAATCGAAACCTGCGCAATGACACGCGAGGCGTCGCTACCCAGGTTGAAATACAGCCGTGAACCATCTGTACCAGCGATAACTTTCTGCGCCCGTCCTGGGTAAGCTGCACGTAGTTAGAAACTTTTGGTATCGGCGGTCGCTG
>JAFAUR010000605.1 GCA_019243205.1 Acidobacteriaceae bacterium
GCGCGGCCGCGCCAACGCTTTGCGACTGGCGATGAATGGCCAATTAGGGGAGTCCGGGCTGACGGATGAAGACGTGTTCGAGGCGCTCGATTTGTGTCTGGAGTGCCGGGCGTGCAAGACCGAATGTCCGGCCGGCGTCGACATGGCCTCGCTCAAGAGCGAGTTTCTGGCCAAGTATTGGAGGGAGCACGGTACTCCGTTACGGGCACGAGCCCTTGGAGATGTTGAACGGGTATCGGCCTGGGGAAGCCGGTTGGCGCCGCTGTCCAACTGGGTAACTGCAAGCGCGCTGGGCCGGCGCGTCAATGAGGCGATCCTGAAGAATGATCGGCGGCGGTCGTCGCCCCAGTGGAAGCGGCAGACATTTGCGCATTGGGTTCGGAAGAATCGTCGGCGAGGTCACAAAGAGAGCAACTCGGTTACGTTGTTCAATGACACCTTCATGAACCACTACGAACCGGAGGTGGGCATCGCGGCACTCGAGAGTCTAGAAAGGGGCGGATGCGACGTGAACGTGGTGCGGCCCTGCTGTTGCGGGCGGCCATTCATTTCGCAAGGACTGCTGGCCGAGGCGCGCGAACGGGCCTCGACAACTGTTGAGCAACTGTTTCCGATTGCGGACCGGGGCGAAAAAATCATCTTTTGCGAGCCGAGCTGCTTGTCTGTTTTGAAAGACGATGCTCCGTCTCTTCTGCGCGGCGAGCAGCAGCGGAAGGCGCGCGTGGTGGCAAGAGCGTGTCAAACGTTTGAGGAGTTTGTGGCGGCTCTCCCGCTTCCCCTTGCTCCGGTCAGCGGGCGTATTCTTTTGCATGGCCACTGTCATCAGAAATCGATGGGACTGCTGCCACACAGTTTGGCGCTGCTGTCGCGAATCCCGTCTGAGGGCGTAATCGATTTAGATGCAGGCTGCTGCGGGATGGCGGGTTCATTCGGCTATCACAGGCAGCACTATGAAATTTCTTACGCGATTGCCAACAGGCGATTGTTACCGGCAGTGAAGAATAAGAATCCGGGCGACGCAATAGTAGCAGCAGGTTTTTCCTGCCGTCACCAGATTCGAGATTTCACCCAGGCAATTGCCGTGCATCCCGCAGTATTCATCAGGCGTCTGTTGACATCACAAAGTGATAGCAGGTGAACGTGCCATATAAGCCAGGAAGACACTTCCTTCAGATACCCGGACCCAGCAACGTTCCGGATCGCGTTCTGCGGGCCATGGATCGCCCGGTGATTGACCATCGCAGCGCTGAATTTGCGCAACTAGGTTTGGAGTGCCTCAACGGCATAAAATCCGTGTTCCAAACCAGCAACCCGGTTGTGGTGTTTCCGTCTTCCGGCACGGGTGCATGGGAGGCGGCGATGACGAATACGCTGAATCCGGGAGACAGGATCCTGGCATTCGAGATCGGCCAATTCGCTACGCTGTGGGCAAAAATGGCGGGCAACCTGGGTTTTCGAGTGGACGTGATTCCGGGCGATTGGCGTCATGGCATCCGGATGGAGGAACTTGCACAAGCACTCGCGCGTGACAGCGGCCACGAGATCAAGGCAGTGTTTGCAGTGCATAACGAGACGTCGACAGGAGTGACGACCGACATACCGGGGGTTCGCCGCACGCTGGACGAAGCGAAGCATCCGGCGCTGCTGATGGTTGACACCATTTCATCGCTGGCGTCGATCGATTATCGACATGATGAATGGCGGGTGGATGTAGCGATCGGCGGATCGCAGAAAGGGCTGATGCTGCCGCCCGGGTTGGCTTTCAATGCACTGAGCAAGCGTGCATTGGACGCGAATCGCCAAAGCAAATTCCCCAAAGGCTATTTCGATTGGGGAGCAATGCTCGATAACAACACGCGTGGTTATTTTCCGTATACGCCGGCAACGAACCTGCTGTATGGCTTGCGAGAGTCGCTGTTGATATTTCAGGAGGAGGGTTTGCAGGCGATTTTCGCGCGGCACAAAAAGCTGGCGCAAGCTACGCGGTGCGCGGCGCAGCATTGGGGTTTGGAGATGGTGGCCGCCGACCCATCGGAGTACAGCAATACTGTGACCGCCTTGTTCGTGCCGGACGGATTCCGAGAACAAGACCTACGGGCATTGATACTGGAAAAATTCAACATGTCGCTAGGCGCGGGACTTGGCAAAGTCGCCGGACGAGCTTTCCGAATCGGGCATATCGGCGATCTGAACGAGTTGATGCTGGGTGGAACGCTGTGCGGAGTCGAAATGGGCCTGGAGCTAGCCGGGATTCCTTATCGCGCGGGCGGAGTGAATGCCGCACTTCGGTATCTGACAACGCAAGCGAAAGCTTCGTAGGCGCCAAAACCATGACAGCGTCCGATTCCGTGTCCGCCGTCAATTGGAAGAGCCGCTGGCCACAACTGATATTTGCCGTTCTCTCGACCGTGATGCTCGCCAACATGCAGTACGGGTGGACGTTGTTCGTGAACCCCATGCACGATGAGAATCACTGGAGCCGCGCAGGTATCCAACTCGCGTTCACGATCATGATTTTCGTCAACACCTGGCTGGCACCTGCGGAGGGATGGCTGGTAGACCGGTACGGACCTCGGCCGGTGGTGCTGGCGGGCGGGGTTTTCGCGGCGGTTAGCTGGTTGGTAAATGCCCAAGCGCATTCCCTGTCGGTGTTGTATGGGTCCGCTGTGATTGGCGGGCTGGCGATCGGTTGTGTTTTCGGAACCTGCATGGGGACGGCGCTTAAATGGTTTCCCGACAGGCGTGGTCTGGCCGCCGGGATGATCGCCGCCGGATATGGTCTGGGCGCCGCGGCTACGTCCGTACCCTTGGCAAAGATGATTCGAGTGAGCGGATACCGGGAAGCGTTCCATTTCTTCGGAGTCCTTCAGGGCGTTACGATTTTCCTGCTGGCCTTGCTGTTAGTAAAACCAACCAGCCCGTCACGGGTCCGTTCACGAAAAGCGATACACCAGGGCACAGAACATAACGTGCTGGAAACGTTTCGAAGCCGTGTGTTCTGGCTGATTTACCTGATCTATTTATTGATTGCGGTTGGAGGCATGATCGTGACAGCGCAGCTTGGTCCGATTGCGCGAGACTTCGGGCTCGAAGCGAG
>JAFAUR010000656.1 GCA_019243205.1 Acidobacteriaceae bacterium
TACCAGGGCAACGTGCATGGCGTGCCCGGCTTTCTCCGCCACCACCATACCGAGCAGCGGGTGACCGAGCAGCGCCAAGTCTCCGATCAGGTCCAGCGCCTTGTGCCGGCAGCATTCGTCCGGGAAACGCAGGCCCTCCGGATTTGCGACGCCCGCGCGCGTGAAGCAGACCGCGTTCGCCAAACTCGCTCCGCGAATCAGACCCATGTCGCGCATCTGGTCCAGCTCATATTCGAACCCGAAGGTGCGGGCCGGCGCGATTTCCCGGGCGAAGTTTTCCGGCGTCACTTCCATTTCGAGCGATTGCTCCCCTACGAGAGGATGGTCGAAGAAGTTACGGCAGCGCAGTACGAATCGATCGTGAGGCAGAATGGTCACGCATTTCCCGCTCGCCTCGACACTGACCGGTCTAAGAATTTTGAGATAACTGCGCGGACGCCGGGTCTTTTTCAAGCCCGCCCGTCTCAGCAGATCTATAAAAGGAAGGCCGCTGCCATCCAGGATCGGCACTTCGAGGTTGTCCAACTCGACGTAGGCGTTGTCGATGCCCATGCTGTACAGGACGCTGAGGAGATGCTCCGTAGTGGATATGAGAATCCCCTTGGGGTGCATCAGGCTGGTGGCGTAGCTGACACGCTCCACCATCTTCCAAGTGGCGGGAATCTCGACATTGTCCAGATCGGTACGCCGGAAAACGATACCTTTGCCAGGCGCCGCGGGCGCAATGCGGAGATGGACGGGCGCTCCGTGGTGGAGACCGATGCCTTCGACCTCTACCGGACGACTGATCGTCTTCTCGTAGCACATGCAATCAATCGTCAGATTACCAGGAAAGAAGAGGAAATGCTTGTATATAGTTGATTCAAAGCAGTTTGTTCGCTGGTCGGTGTGGTTAATTGGCCACACTTCAGGCTACCTGAGGCGCCGATCGTTGCGTTTTCGCAGCGAAAACCGTAACTTTGCCTCCCACGTATTCGTTTACAGTGAAAGTCGTCCGCATCGTTATATATGTCACCCAGACCCCTACTCGCGGCGTGCCTAGGCGCGGCCGCCGTCCTCCCATTTACCGTGCTCGCGGCGGAGAACGTTGACCTTTCGGTCGTGAACCGGATTAAAAGCGAGGCCTTCAACAATTCGCAGGTGATGGACACAATGTTTTACCTGACGGATGTATATGGTCCGCGACTGACCGCGTCGCCAAACTTTAGAGCGGCCGGAGACTGGGCCGTCAAGCGGCTGACGAGCTACGGATTGGTGAACGTAAAGGAAGAAAAGTGGGGTCCATTCGGTCGCGGCTGGCAATGCAAGTACTACGAGGGCCACATGATTGAGCCGCAATTCTCGGCGCTTGTTGGTATTCCGCTGGCCTGGACCGAAGGGACAAATGGATCGCTTACGGGCGAGCCTGTCATTGCCCCCATTCACACCGAAGCGGATATCCAGAAGTGGAAGGGCAAGCTGAAGGGAAAAATCGTGATGCTGAACGAGCCTCGTGACCTGACCCTGCCCACGACCGCTGAAGGACATCGCTATTCCGAGAGCGAGTTGGCGTCGATCTCCGAAGCTCCAGAACCCGGCCGTAGCGGACCGTTTGGAGGCGGCAGCGGCCCGAATGGTAACGGGCCCGTGATGTCCCGCGAGGAACGCATGCGGCTGCAGGACAAAATCTATACGTTTTTGAAGGAAGAGGGCGTGCTCATGACGGTCTCGGAGAGTTCCAACGGCTCCGGTGGCACAATTTTCGCGGCCGCCGGCGGATCGTATGACCCGAAGCGTCCTACCTCCGTTCCCGGCGTGGGCCTCATGCCCGAGCAGTACAACCGGATCGCGCGCCTGGTCCAGCACAAAATCCCGGTGAAGCTCGAATTCAATATTCAGAACGAGTTCTCGAACGCCGACAATCCCAACTCGTTCAATATCGTCGGCGAAATCCCGGGCAGCGGTGCGCACAAGGACGAATTGGTGATGCTCGGCGCCCACTTCGATTCCTGGCACGGGGGAACGGGAGCGACCGACAACGGTGCGGGGAGCGCCGTGATGATCGAGGCTGCCCGGATCCTGAAGTCACTAAATCTGCCGCTGGATCGCACGGTTCGCGTCGCGCTGTGGGGAGGCGAAGAAGAAGGCCTTCTTGGCTCGCGCGCCTACGTGAAGGAACACTTCGGAGATCCGAAAACGATGAAGCTGACGGCCGAACAGGCGAAGCTTTCCGGGTATTTCAATTACGACAACGGTACCGGCAAGATCCGCGGCGCTTATCTGCAAGGGAATGACATGATGCGCCCGATCTTCGAGGCCTGGTTTGCTCCGTTCAAGGATTTAGGCGCGACAACGATTTCCATTCGAAACACGGGCGGCACCGATCACCTGTCCTACGACGCCGTGGGTCTGCCGGGATTCCAGTTCATCCAGGATCCTATGGATTACGAAACGCGCACGCACCACAGCAACATGGATGTGTACGATCGCATTCAGCCGGGAGACTTGATGCAGGCGTCCGCGATCGTTGCATCTTTCGTCTACAACACGGCCACCCGGCCTGACATGCTGCCGCGTAAACCACTGCCTCCGCCCCAACCGGATCGACCATCCACGACCGAGCCTCACGACCGCCCGGCGTCACCGGTTACACCAACCCGATAACCGTTCTACTAAGTTACGCGAATGTTTAGTAAGTTACGCGCTGAAGGCGAATAAAGCGCGAGCGGCGTATTGCCGCCTTTTACAAAATATTTACACCTCCGCGCAGCGACCCTGGACTATAGTCTTCTTGGAAAGTTCCATCTCGACTTGAAGGGCGGTCTAAAAAATGAAGCTGCGTTTCGTATACCTGCTTACTTTGCTGATAGGGTTTTCCAGCTCACTTGTCTCCGACACATTTCTCCAGACAAACCTCGTGTCGGATATTTCCGGTCTGGCGAACGCAACCGATCCTCATCTCCTAGATCCATGGGGGATGTCTTTCAGCGCTACCAGTCCTATTTGGGTGTCCGACCGCGCTGCCGGTGTCGCCACGCTCTACACGGGAGCGGGCGCTATCAATCCACTCGTGGTCACAGTCCCGCCTGGCACGGCTACGGCGGGCCCTACCGGCCAGGTATTTGCGGGACCGACAACCAGCTTCACTCTGAACGGCACGGCAGCGTCGTTTATCTTCGACACGCTCGGCGGGACCATTGCCGCCTGGAATGGCGGAACGACGGCAACGACCGTAGCCACCGCCGCGGGCGTGCGTTATGAAGGGCTGGCGCTGGCGAATAATATGTTGTTTGCGGCTAACTTTGTAAGTGGCGGTGGCATCGATGTTTTCAATTCGAGTTACACCAAAATCAGCTCACCCGGCGGCTTTGTCGATCCAATGCTTCCGGCGGGATTCGCTCCGTTCAACGTTCAAGTTCTGAATGGCAAGCTGTATGTTGAGTACGCGTCAGTGAATCCGAATCCGGCGATCCCCGTACCAGGTGCCGGCGGCGGTGTGGTCGATGTATTTGACACGAACGGGAATCTACTTCAGCACCTGATCACGAATGGCGGCGCTCTCGACGCGCCCTGGGGCGTGGCCTTCGCACCTTCCGGATTTGGCTCCTTCGGGGGCGATCTGCTCGTTGGAAACTTCGGTAATGGCGAGATCAATGCGTTCGATCCCACGAACGGAACATTCATCGGAACTTTGTCTGACGCAACAGGCGCGCCGCTCGTCAACAGCGGTCTTTGGGCTATCGCGGTCGGCAACAACTCAGCGAACACGCACGGGTTGTACTTCAATGCCGGACTCAATGGAGGGGCTGATGGCCTGTTCGGAGTTATCACGGCAGTGCCCGAACCGCAGGCGTTTGGTCTCGCTGCCCTCGGCGCGGTAGGCCTGTTCGCCTATTTGCGCAGGCGTTCGCGGGGCTACGCCAGAAGTAAATAATAGGTAGAGTTTACCTTCTGCGTTCAAAAAAGATGTGAGAGCCGGTGATGTGTCTCTTTCTGGCGCGCAGCGCGATCTCGGAGGCCCGGGACCCAACCTGTTGATGGAGCAGGTTGGGTCCGGCTAGATAACGCTTCGCTGGAAGCCGATTCTTCTCTGCTGCGGAGTGTCTCCGGGCGAGTGTTCTCCCCAGCATGACGACGCTTGCCCGGGGCTGTTTCATTTGCCCATTTCTGCCATAAGTGTGTTGCTGACATGCTGGTAGGACCGGCATACAAATAGCTCCTACTTGTAAGTCGGGAACGGGATTACTTCGTAGTGCGACATGGGAGGCGAGTCAGTTGCTCGTCATCTTTGATTGCAGCGCTGAGCACCAATGCTTTCCGCTCATGGCGGCAATACGGGCATCTGAGTGGTGGCATCTACTAACCGCTGCTCGCCGACTTAGCTGCCGGGAACTCTCCCGCGTAGCAAGGCAATCTGACCGGTATGGTGCGATTCATGTTCGCAGACGTGGAACCACTTGCACAAATTATTCGTTGGTCCCCAACCCCATGTTTTATCGACCGCCATC
>JAFAUR010000927.1 GCA_019243205.1 Acidobacteriaceae bacterium
TGTCGTGCTCGATGCGGGCGGCTACGAAGTTTACGATCGTAAAGGGAATAAGACAGGCGAGTTCAAGGAAGGGAGTGCGGCAGCATCATCGGACCTGACAGGCGAGGATAAGATGACCGATCGTCACTTTGCCAACTTCATCGCCGCAATTCAGACTGGAGCAAAACTTACTCAGCCCATCGAGTCGGGAAACATCACCGTGACGATGCTTCAACTTTCGAACATCGCCTGGGAGGTCCAGCGTGAACTGAAGTTGAATCCGAAGAACGGTCACATTCTGGACGATTCCGGTGCGATGAAATCATGGAGCCGCAAATACGAACCCGGTTGGGCTCCTAAGGTATAGGTCTTTTCTAGGCCGGCAGTTTATAGCTTCACGACGATTCTGCGGCGACGTAGATAGAACACGGGTAACCAACAGAAGATCACGAAGAGAATTGACCAGATTAGGGACCGAAAGGCAGCAGACCCGAGTGCCGTAGGTATGAGGTGGTACAAACAAGCTTGAAGAGTGCCAAACCTTCTCATTGGAATGCTGCCAAGCGCAATGCTGAGCACTTCTGAGAAAACGTAGGCGGTCAGTGCGTTTGCACCGAAAGCAAGGAACGGCTCCAGACTCCGTCGGAGTAGCCGCTTCTCATCGACTATCCACATCAAGAATGTAAGCAGAGCCAGGGAGATGCCCGCTGTGAACAGCACGTAGGAGCTGGTCCACAAACGCTTGTTAAGTGGAAAGCTTTGACTCCAGGCGAGGCCGCATGAAGTAAGCAGCAATGCCATCACTAGCATGGCGGCCAATTTGCGCGGCGTTGGGACATCACGCCGCGTGATCCAGATCCCGGTAAGAACTCCCAAGCAAGTACTGGCAATAGCGGGCAGGGTGCTCAGAATACCTTCCGGATCATAGAAGCTGAAGTGGTACCTGTGAGACTGCGGAATCAGCAGGCGATCGATGTAGCTTGCGAAATTTCCCTTTGGGTCGAGAATCGGGACATCCGTACCCGGCAACCCGAATCCCGGCACAGGCACTTTCGTCAGCAACAGCCAGTAACCAAGAACGCTCAAGCCGGCGATCAGCATCACGCCCTTTGGGCGGAAAGCCAGGAGGGCCAGCGCCGAGGCAACATAGCATAAGCCGATGCGCTGCATAACGCCGAAATAGCGAAGCGTGGCCAGATTGGGAATCGGGAGAGCGTTCAAGGCCAAACCGATCAGGATGATCAGCGCGGTTCGCCTGAGCACTTGCCGCATGATCTCCCCATGGTTTGCACCCTTGACGATGCGCGACTGAAAAGAGATTGCAGTGGAGACGCCCATGATGAAGAGAAAAAGCGGAAACACCACATCCGTCAGCGTGCACCCATTCCATACCGAATGGCGCAGTTGTCGGTAGGAGGAGGCGCCGTCAGCCGCGTTGTTGACCAAAATCATCAATGCCACGGTAAGCCCGCGAAGGGCATCGAGGGACAGTATCCGCTGCTTATCGATCGACTTCGGCGCTGTGGCGGTCGAAATGGGTGCGCCGGCTGACCGAGTGTTTATGTCCACATTCTGCAGTCCTCCAACATCCGCCGGGCTTCCGCGATTACATCATCCACAGGACGAGGCTTGCTAGCGACGTAAGGGGTCGCTATCCAGTTCTGGATCCATTCTTCAAGCGATGGGCCGCGCTCGCCGGCGAGACGAGCAAAGAAGACCTCCCAGCGCGCCGCGTAGTAGTCGCGAATCAGTCCGCTCCAAACGCGCGATGCATAGTCCTCCAATTCCTTCCATCCCCAAAAAGTGATAATAAGCCGCGCATTGGAATCATAGAAGGCTGCTTCGTCAGGCGATCTGGCCCATGAGCGTGCGTCACTAACCCAGGTTTCGAGGCGGCGATCGATCCGGGTATGCAGTAATGCATCGATGCGGTGCAGCATATCTACAGCCTGTTTTGACTGTTTGTCGCGGTCGTTCGCGCGGCGTTCTTCATGAGCCCGGCAAGCTGAAGCGAGCCTGTGATCGACTGCTCCGCCTACGGATTGCGCAACTAGTTCGATGAGATCGTTGCGGTATAGCGAAACGGCACCTAATTCGTCTGCGCAGGAGATAAATAGTTCAACGGCTCCCTGAAACTCCGGGCTGGTATCAACGTGCAACGGTTTGGGGCTAAGCGATGGATGGGATTGGAATGCCTGTCTGGTTTTCCATACGTCGCTGCCATAAGCGCTCCTGAGCAAAAGCTGCCATGCCTGCCGCATCCGGGCCGGATACGCACCGTAACGCGCGAAACAGTAGCTCCCGATCCAGCTGTCGAGGTCAACAGGAGTCGATGTCCAGCCGATATCGGTCATCAGCTCATAAACAACCTCGTTGCTTTCGATGCCTTCCATATCGAGGCCCCACCCAATGAGGTTGCCTTTCGCGGGGTTGGCGAGAACCGCTGCAGGCTTGCTCGCGATCATCGGCAGATTGCCTTTGACATTGTTGTTCCCGCCGAAGGTGTGCGCCATTCCATTGATCCAGGGCTTGCCGAAGAATGCATCCAGCCGTTTCCATGCATCTGGAGCATTGTGATATTCCATCTCGTGTACCGAGTCCATGTCGGAGGCGTAATCAATTGTCAGCAGGCGATCGTTTGGCACACCTGATAGCAAAGCCTGCGTGGATTGCATATCCCAGAATTTCGGATTGTTTGCGTACTGCCATCCCTGCATGACCCAGACCCCGTCCGGATCGCCTGCCTGGATACCCGCGTAGATATTGGCCGCGCACTGCTTCAAATCCGCATATCGGTGCGTCTCCGACACTGGTGGTTGCAATTCGTTGAACGGATCCGCCAGATAGTAGCCGCCGGTATCGAATTCCTTCTTGTAGCTCTCAATGAAGCGCCGGCCGATTTCCATGAACAAATCGCGTTCAGTGGGATCCAGCAGAAACGTGCGGCACTCTCGCGGGAACCCTGGTGCACTATCCCATAGCAGGGTGGAGATTCTGGCACGCGGGTATAGACGTTTAAACGCCTCCGGAACATGACCGGCAAACCCTGGGACGATGGGCGTCATCCCGAGCGTCTTAGCCCGCTCGACGATTCTCTTTTGGAGTTGCCGTTTTCCCTCGATCCAGCTTTGCGGTATCGGACCTTCGAATTGATTGATATTGCCCATACGATGCCACGGGAGCTGCGCCGGACCCGTAGCGAAACGGTTCCACTCTGCTTCGGTGACGCCGAAGGAAGACCATACACGCTGCCAAACGGCTTCCTGACCATCGAGCGCGAGCGGCATGTTGATGCCGTGCAAGGCCATCCAGTCAAGTTCGCGTTCCCATCGCCGCCAGTTCCAAAATGGCGTGGAATAGCCAAACGTGCACGGGTTCAAGTACTGCGTAAATCGATACGGGCAAACGACACGCAGCGGCCGCTGCTCGGGCCATCGCTCCGGCAGTTGCAGGCGTCGACCGCTCCAGGTAATCATTCCGAGATGGTTGTCGCGCAAGTAAGCATAAACTGCTCGCAATGCGCTGACAGCGCTGTTTGCCTTCACTTGCACTTCGCCGTCGGAAGCTGAGATTTCAAAAACGCTCTGCCCGTGCTCGGACGGAATCATACTCAGGTGAAAATCTTGCGCGCGCTGACCGAGATAGCGAGCCAGTACGTCACGTCCTGCTGCCATTGGGTCTGTCGTGTACTGTTCCGGACTCGGTTCGCTCGCAGACGCGAGTCTCTTCATGAATGCAGCGCCCGACGCGGCCAGTAGCACTCGTCTGTTCACCATATCTTTAATCAGACAAAAAGCTGTTCCTGTTTAGGGAAGACCCACCGGAGGACGGTCAGTCAATTGATCCCAACACTGCCGTAAGTCTGATACCAGCTTTGGCGCCAGCATCCCGATGGATACCGCTGTTGCATTCGTGCCCAATCGCGGTTGTAGCGGAAACCTTCGTATCGTCTCCGTAGCGGCGGCTTCCGCGGGCCCGGAGCCGCTGCGGCATTCTTGGCCGATGACGAAAGCGTGCGCGCCTTCATCATCAACCAAGCTGGCATTGGACCGGGGAATCGCGTCTCCTACTTCGAAGCGTTGCTCCGATTCCTGGCCGTACTCGCCTGCCGTAACGCGAGCATCGTTTTCTGCCGCACCCGGGGCACTTAAATCACGAAAGATTCCGATTGAGACAAAACGCTTCCGAACAGGATAAAGCGATTCCGCACCGTTAAGTCTTAGGCTGTTAGCTGTAGGGAGTTTCCTGCATGCGAAACGTCCCAGGCTCGCCCATGGATTCCCCGCACTCTCATATCTTTGCTCAGCCAGCCTTCACCCGCCGCACGCTTCTGAAAGCATCTTCTGCGATTCTGACGGGTCCCTTACTTCGCGCCAGGGCAGGGGCCCCGTATTCTGATGGAGTCGCAGTTTCGAACAGCCGCCGCCTGCTCACCGGGTGGGAATACTATCGCGGCAATCTCAGTGGCCCCTGGGATGCGTGGCGCACGAGTAAGCAAGCCGCCGGTAACTTCATCGAGTGGCAGAAGGTGCAGCTTCCGCATTGTTTCAACGCTCTCGATGCTGCCGATCCGGATCACGCCTATTATCAAGGCCCTGGTTGGTACCGCACAACTCTTCAGATCAACAATCCCTATCCGAACGGACGCACGCTGATTCACTTTGAAGGTGCGGGACAGAAGATGCAGCTGTTCGTGCATCTCGACCGCGTCGGCGAAGAGCACATTGGGGGCTACGATGAGTTCACCGTCGACATCACCGATGCCGCGGCGCGCGCCACTGCGGAAAACAAGGGAAAGGTTCCGATCGCGATCTTTTGCGACAACTCGCGGGACCTCGAAATGATTCCGTCCAGCCAAAGCGACTTCTGTCTCTACGGCGGCCTGTATCGCCACGTCAATCTCGTCTACGTCCCGTCTCTTTCGCTCGAGCGCGTTCACGTGTTTTCCGACGTTCAACCTGCAGGAACAGCGAACGTATCCGTTCATGCGCGGCTGTACAACCCGGGATCACTCACAGACTCGGTTGATTACTCGATACGAGTCACCGGGCCCGATGCTGGTGTCGTTCATTCCAGCTCCGGCCGCGCGACGCCCTGGAAAGCAGACCGCGAACTTCTGTCCTTCGCGGTGGACAATCCACAACTCTGGTCGCCCGGGTCCCCCAGCGTTTACAACTGCGAGGTAACGCTCAACGCGGCTTCGACCACTATGTCGGTCGGCGAGCGCTTCGGCCTCCGTCACTTCGAATTTGTCGATCACGGCCCGTTCAAACTGAACGGCGAACGTCTGCTGCTTCGCGGAACCTGCCGCCACCAGGACTGGGCCGGTTGCGCGGGAGCCGTTTCCGAAGACCTCACGCGGAAAGAATTTCAGGCGATGAAAGATATGGGGGCGAACTTCGTTCGTCTTGGGCATTACCAGCAGTCGCCCGAGGTTCTTGACGCCTGCGACGAGCTAGGGATTCTCGTTTGGGAAGAGATTCCCTGGTGCCGTGGGGGCGTTGGCGGTGAGCGCTACAAACATCAGGCCCGCACCATGCTGCGCAACATGATCGATCAACATCGGAACCACCCGTCGATCATCCTCTGGGGATTGGGGAATGAAAACGACTGGCCCGGCGATTTCCCGACTTTCGATCAAGCTGGCGTGCGCCAGTTGATGACGCAGCTCAACGCCCTCGCGCACGAGCTCGACCCTTCGCGCAAGACAGTCATTCGTCGCTGCGATTTTGCCAAGGACATCCCGGATGTCTACTCGCCCTCGATCTGGGCCGGTTGGTATCGCGGGCTCTATACGGAATACAAAAGCTCCTGCGAAGACGAGTTCAAGAAAGTCAAACACTTCATCCACGCCGAATGGGGTGGCGACAGTCACGCGGGCCGTCACTCCGAAAATCCGAACACGGGCATCTCGAAAATCGCGGCCGGCCAGGGAACCGATGAACGCAGCGGCGACTATCTCGCGAGCGGCGGGCAGGCGCGCGCTTCCCGCGATGGCGACTGGTCGGAAACTTATGTCTCCGAGCTATTCGATTGGTACCTGAAAGAACAGGAGACCATGCCGTGGCTCACCGGCTCGCTCCAGTGGGCGTTCAAAGACTTCCCGACGCCGCTGCGCCCGGAAAACCCGGTTCCACGCGTGAATCAGAAAGGCCTGTTAGAGCGCGACGCAACGCCTAAAGAAGGCTACTTTGTTTTCCAGTCCTATTGGGCCGAAAAGCCGATGGTCCACATCTACGGGCATACGTGGCCCATACGTTGGGGCCGCGCGGGAGAGCGCCGATGGGTTCACGTCTACTCCAACTGTGATTCGGTTGAGCTCTTCGCTAACGGCTCGTCTTGCGGAACTAAAAAACGCAACAGCCAGGACTTTCCCGCCGCGGGCCTGCGCTGGGAAGTTCCGTTTCACGAAGGCGAAAATCAGCTCCGGGCCGTCGGCCGCTCGAAGTCCGGTTCATCGGTAACGGACGAAATCAGCTTTCAATACCAGGTGCAGACATGGGGTAAGCCTGCCCGCATTGAAGTCCGCGAAGTCGCGCGGAATTCCGGCAGCGTCACAATCGAAGCTCGTCTTCTCGATAATTCCGGCGTTCTCTGTCTCGATAATCGCCAGCGCGTCTCGTTTCGCATCGCCGGTTCGGGCAACCTCATCGATAATCTCGGCACTCCGAAGACGTCGCGTGTTGTCGAAGTTTACAACGGGCGCGCCCTGATAAGTGCGAGAACTTTCCCAGGCGAGTCCATTATCAGCGTCCAGTCCGAAGGCGTACCGGGCGCATTCCTCAAGGTCTGAACATGCTCAATCGCAGACAATTTCTATCCACTTCCGCTGCCGCGTTTGCTCTTTCCCGGACATTGCGTTCGTCTGAGTCTTTCGATCTTGCCGCTATCGAACGACCCCGTGTCCTCAAACACGCAAACGAATTCCTGAAGGATAAACCGGTTACTGTGACCGCTTCTCACAGCGATCGGTCCGCAGGCGGTCTGCACGATTATTTTTCCGAAGGCGACTATTGGTGGCCCGATCCCAAGAATCCCAACGGGCCGTACATCCAGCGCGACGGCATGTCGAACCCCGGCAACTTCCTGGCACATCGCGAGGCCCTGCTGCGCTTGAGCGTTCAGGCTCCGATGCTCTGCTCGGCCTGGGTGCTCACGAAAGATCGCAAGTATGCCGAGAAAGCCGCCGATCATCTGCGCGCGTGGTTTATCTCGAAAGACACGCTGATGAATGCGAACCTGCAATATGCGCAGGCTATTCACGGCCGCTTCACCGGGCGCGGCATCGGGATTATCGATACTCTGCAGCTCGTCGATGTGGTTCGCGGTGCAAGCGCGATCAGTGGTTCAGGAGCCCTTTCAGCGGACGAGCTGCGCGCTGTTCACCACTGGTTCGCCGACTATCTGACGTGGATGACGACCTCGAAAAACGGAATCGACGAACGCGAAGCCAAAAACAATCACGGCAGCTGCTGGGTACTCCAGGCCGCCGTATTCGCGACCTTCACCGGAAACTCGGACGTCAAGAACTTCTGCCGCGAGCGCCTGAAAACGGTTCTGATCCCGCATCAGGTTGCGCCCGACGGCAGCTTCCCCGAAGAGCTTCGTCGTACCAAGCCCTACAGCTATTCGCTGTTCAATTTGGAAGTGCTCGCGGGCATTACGCAGATCTTGTCCAATGCCGACGACAATCTATGGGACTTCGCGCTACCCGACGGTCGATCGGTGGCTAAAGCTGAAGCATTCATGTACCCGTACATGGCGGATAAAGGCAAGTGGCCTCACCCTCGCGACGTTATGTACTTCGATCAATGGCCTGTGCGCGAGCAGAGCCTGCTCTTCGCCGGTCTAGCTCTCAAGATACCCGAGTACCTCGCGCTCTGGCGCAAGTTGAATCCCGACCCCACCGTAGAAGAAGCGATCCGCAACTACCCCATTCGCCAGCCGCTGCTGTGGATGAATCCCGCTGTCGATCGCGGCGTGACGGTCTGAATCTACTATTGACGCCTCTTATGTCTGGTGGCTACGGCCACTATCACTAGCCCGGCTCCGAGCAAAGCCAGGGCAGCTGGTTCCGGGACCGCGGTACTGGCCGCGTCGATATTATCCAGTGCCAGCGGCGAACTCGGGTTATTGATAACGACGCGGTTGAACGTTCCCGAAAACGTTCCGAGTCCCTCCCCGTTAAATGCCCCGGGCGGGAAACTGGAAGTGAAGGTAGTCGATCCCACCAGCGTGCTGTCTTCGAACGCACTGAACATAATCGGAACCGCAACGCCTGCCGTTGCGAAGTCAAATGTGATCCGAGTCAGATTCGATGAGAACGCAATCGTGATTGGGCCCGATTCCGTGGGTGGTCCGCACAGGTGCTGAATCAGTACGTTCCCCGTCAGCGAACTGAATATTCCTAAAGATTCGCAAACAGAGGCTGATCCCGTGAATGTTGCCGAGAGCCCGTTCACAGTGTCGGTGAAAGGCGTTGAAGTACCTGCCGTGATGTTTTCAAAATCGTAAATCGCATCTCCGCGGGCGCTGCTTAGAACAAAAAACAGAGATGTGATTGAAACAAAACCATTGAGAATTGTTCTAGAAAAACTCATTTGCCTTGGCATTGTACCTGGCCTTTAGTACGGAATGATAGCCCTGGAATACTTGTTTAGTACTAAACTCGGGGTGTTGCAGTTTCCCGGTGTATGATCATCCGGAATGCTGAAGACGAACCTACTGCTGCTCCTGCTTCTCACGTTTCATGCTGCCGCTCAGCAGTTCGATACCGCAATCATCAACGGCCGCGTGATCGACCCGGAGTCCGGCCTTGATGCCGTCCGGAACATCGGCATTCAGGACGGACGCATAGCGATCATCTCGGCAAGCCCGCTCCAGGCTAAGTCAACGATTGACGCAAAGGGCCTTATCGTTACACCGGGATTCATTGATCTTCATTCGCACGGTCAAACGCCAGAGAATTATCGCTTCAAGGCTCGCGATGGGGTCACAACGGCGCTCGAGCTTGAAGTTGGTGTCTGGCCCGTTCCTTCGTGGTATGCTGCGCGAACCGGTAAGGCCTTGATCAACTTCGGCGCAAGCAGCGGCCACATCCCCGCTCAGATCGCAGTTATGCACGATAGCGGCAAACTGCTTCCGCGGGACGAAGCGGTCCGACGCGCTCCAACCGACGAAGAGCAGCGTGCAATTCTGGCTCACGTTAAAGAAGGTCTGGACGACGGCGCATTGGGTGTCGGAATGGGCATCGCGTACGTCCCGAAAGATACACGCGAACAGATCCTCCAGGTTTTTCAGGTTGCGGCGGCTTACAAGCAGCCCTGCTTTGTGCACATCCGCAATGGCGGACCGGTCGAGCCCGGAGTGGTCGACGCCTTACAGGAAGTCCTGGCTGATGCAGTCTCGGCGGGAGCGCCTCTGCATGTCGTTCACATCACCAGCATGGGGCTCGGCCAGACGCCCCTCGCATTGCAAATGATCGAAGGCGCGCGACGTCACGGACTCGACGTGACCACCGAAGCCTACCCGTACACAGCGGGAATGACCGACATCTCTTCAGCAGTATTCAACCCGGGCTGGCAGGAGCATCAGGGCGGAATCACATATCACGACCTCCAGTGGGCCGCGACCGGCGAGCGGCTCACCGAAAAAACATTCGAACTGTATCGCCGACAGGGAGGAATGGTCGCGATTCATAGCATTCCCGAAGCCGATGTGAAAATCGCAGTCGCCGATCCCTCCGTGATGATCGCGAGTGACGGTATTCTCGACAACGGCAAAGGACACCCCCGCGCGGCCGGTTGTTACGCCCGCGTCCTCGGCCGCTATGTTCGCGAAGGGCATGTACTGTCTCTCATGGACGCGGTGCGAAAAATGACGCTCCTGCCCGCCAACCGTCTCGGATTGCAAAACAAGGGGCGCATCCGCGTGGGTGCCGACGCGGACCTCACCGTTTTCGATCCCGCGCACGTCATTGACCGGGCTACCTTCGAAAATCCCGCCCAATACTCGGAAGGGATTCTGTATGTCCTTGTAAACGGCAGTCTCGTGGTGAAAAACGGCGCGCTCCAGGAAAGCGTTGCTCCTGGACGTCCTGTCAGACGCGCGGTCCACGCTACCAGCTAACGCTCCGGGCTTCCGTTTTGTGATCTACGTTAGTGAACATGACCTCAACCCCGCCCGCCGGAACTACCGGCTCGCACACCAGCGCTGATCTCGGCTTCAGCCAGCACTTATCGCAACGTCTGCATCGACTCGTCAATCGCGATGGCCGCATCAATGTGCAACGTTCGGGTCGAGGTCTGATGGATTCCGTTTCGTACGATAGGCTGCTGCTTATGTCGTGGCCACGCTTCTTTGTGCTGGTGACGTTTTCGTTTATTCTCCTCAACGTAATCTTCGGCGCCGCATACTTGGCCTGTGGCAAACAAGCGCTCGCGTTGAACGGACCGGATATAAAGGTGAGCGACGTTTGGCGGGCATTCTTCTTCAGCGTGCACACCTTTGCAACCATCGGCTACGGCAACATCGTTGCGATTGGCCTACCGGCAAACCTGTTAGTTGCTCTGGAAGCGTTGGTCGGACTACTCGCATACGCGATTGCCACGGGCCTCCTCTTCGCTCGTTTCTCGCGCCCGCTGGCCCGCATTCGCTTCAGCCGCTACGCCGCCATCGCCCCTGACGCGGCCGGTAATTCAGCTCTCGAGATTCGTCTGGCAAACCCCACTCGCACCGAGATGATTCAACTGAAAGCAGGTCTCTTATTCTCATTTTTCGATAACTCGCTAACCCCCGCCGCCCGGCGTTTCTTCCCGCTGTCGCTGGAACGAGAAGCCGTCGCCTTTATGCCGCTCATCTGGACACTCACGCATCCGATCGACAAGAACAGCCCTCTGTTCGGGCTTGATGCCGCTCGTTTGAACGCGACGCGTGCGGAGATTCTCCTTAATATGGCCGGTATCGACGAGGTCTCGGCTCAAAGCGTCTACTCACGCACGTCTTACACCGCCGCCGATATCGTGTGGAATGCCAAGCATTCCGACATCTATATCCGCGATGCCGATTCCAACCTGCTTGGCATCGATCTCAGCCGCTTTGATGAGATGATCCCGCTCGAGAGCCGCAGGTAGTAAGCTGTGCCGTGATTTCGATACCAGCGCTGATTCCAATCCCTTCGCGTGTGGGCTCGACAGCCCGATAGACGCGGGAGCGAAAGGACCGGAGCACTAACGAGCTAGTTAACCGTGGCTTGCGGCGCGGCCGGCGGCCGGCTCAGCGTAATCGAATCGGTTCGAATCTTGTCCCATTCCTGCAGCGTCAATCCGTGCGACTGAAAGAAGGCGCGAATCTGCGCCGCCGTCCAGCCAAACAGATCCTCCAGCATGGGAACCAGGACGCTCGACGCATCCTCGCTCAGAATGGTCCGGCTCGCAATCGGGGTTAAGTACTTGTTCTCCGAGACGGCAATCGTCAGCCCATCCAGGCGGTTTACGTGAAGCATCACGTGCACGTCGGAACTGCCGTCGCCGACATACACGATGCTGTCATGTCCAATCTTCATCTGCGCTCTCAGCTCGTCCACAACGGTGACCTTGCCGTATCCGGCCGGAAGCTGAATGATCGACTCGATCTCGCCCGATTCGGTATACCGGAAGCGCGTCCCGTGAATGTGGTCGGGTTGCACCATCCCTTCAAGCGCCGATTGAATCACCTCTTCCGGCGCCGCTGAGACGACGTGAAACGAAAACTCATTGCCGTTCAGGTCTCGCAATATATTCGAGAGGAGATCAATATTCTCCTTAAGCCGGATCTGCTTGCCGACCGCGGCCAGATGTTCTCTGCGAACACACCGGAACTGCGGGTCGTGCAAGAGCAGGTACGCCAGCTCGCCGCCCTGCTGAACCAGGTGAATATCGGCAAGGCCTCTCACACGCTCCTCGAATCCTTCTACGCCGATCATTTTGCTTAGCACAAGGCCCGAGTCGTTGAAGCTGAGTGTCTGATCGAAGTCGCTGACAAATAAATAATGTTTTCCTGTGCGGGTCATGAAATTTCTCCTATGTTGATATCGGAAGAGAAACGCTGCTAAATCGCTTGTCGGAGGGAAACTCGTCTCGGACGTGCGTGGTAGCGAACGGGGCAGGAAGGAGCGTTAGAGGTGCAACGTCCCCTCATACGAGTTTAGATGGAAACCGCCCCGCGTCGTTGCCGAGGACGCGAGAAAGTTGTTATATCTGGTTGCGCATGGCTGGTGAGCACTCGCTCCGGTTCAGGCCGAAATATCAGCAACTGTTCGAATCGCTGAAGGCCGACATTCTTTCCGGGCGCTACAAACCAGGGCAAAAACTTCCGAGTGAGGCAGCGCTCGTGAAGAGATCGGGCGCCTCCCGCATCACTGTCGGTCGCGCGATACGCGAGCTGCAGAATCTAAATCTCGTCGACCGCGTCGCCGGGTCCGGCACGTACGTTCGCGATCTCGCGACCGAAACGCGCCCGCATCTCTTCGGTCTTCTGATTCCCGATCTCGGCGAAACAGAGATCTTCGAACCGGTGTGCCATGGTATTGCCAATGCTCCCGAAGCGCCCGAGCACGCCCTGCTATGGGGCCACGCCGATGCGCACGCCGCGAAACCCGAGCAGGCGTGGCGCCTCTGCCAGCAGTACATCGCGAATCAGGTGTCCGGTGTGTTCTTTGCTCCGCTCGAGTTTGAAAGCGAAGCCGGCAAGACGAACCGCCGTATTCTGCTCGCACTGCGCCAGGCCAACATCCCTGTCGTGCTGCTCGACCGGCGCGCTTCGAAAACGCCGGAACGGAATCGCCCTGATCTGGTCGGCCTCAACAATCGTCATGCCGGCTATATTGCAACTGAGCACCTGATCAACTTGGGGTGCAGGCGAATCGCTTTCCTCGCTCAGCACGGCGCTGCGTCCAGCATCGACGAGCGTCTCGCGGGTTACAACGAGGCGCTGTCTGCGCACGGGTTGCGTCCCGAAGTGGAATCCACCCAGCTCGACTCCGATAGTCAATCGCTGTTTTCACCGCGCCGCAACAGGCAAGTGTCGAGCGAGGCTTTCGTGTGCGTCAACGACCGGGTTGCCGGACAACTCATGCAAGTCTTTCTCGGCCGCGGGATCAGAATCCCCGACGATGTCCGGCTTGTTGGAATCGACGATGTTTCCTACGCCACTCTGTTGCCCGTTCCTCTGACCACCATTCGCCAGCCCACGCGCGAAATCGGCGAAGCCGCGCTACGCACGATGCTCGACCGCCTTCGTACACCTCGGCTTCCGCCGCGCGAAATCCTGCTCGATGGTGAACTCATCGTGCGCAAATCCTGCGGCGCGTCTGCAAACGTTGCTTGACCTGCCAGTGGCAGGTTTCGATGTATACTGAAGCCCCAGGGATCGCAGAAGGGTACACTCCCGTGCAAAGAACCGTTCCCCCCGTTGCTCTGTACCATCTGTGCTCGCGATACCAAGAGCCGGCGCGGGTGCACGCATGGACGCTCAAGCATCATCCCGGGGATGAACGCCTTGAATAACGCCAAGTGGCCGCAATATCCAAACATTTACGAAATCAACACGTGGGTTTGGCTATCCGAGTTGTCTCAGCGAAGCAACAGCCGTATTGATCTGAACGGCGTAAACCCGCAGGTATGGGATGCGATCGGAAGCCTGGGCTTTGACTCGGTTTGGCTGATGGGCGTTTGGGAGCGAAGTCCGGCTGGAATTGAAATAGCCAACGCGAACCCCGCCTTACGAGCTGAGTTCGAACGGGTTCTTCCTGATTTTGCTCCCGAGGATAACGTCGGCTCTCCGTATTGCATTCGGAATTATCATGTCGATCGCCGGCTTGGGGGTGATGAAGGACTGGCATTAGCCAGAAGGGCGCTCGCTGAACGCGGGATGCGCCTGATTCTGGATTTTGTCCCGAATCACGTTGCCCCCGATCACGATTGGGCCCGCGAACATCCGGAATACTTCATTCAGGGAAGCAAGCAAGATCTTGCAAACGATCCGGCGGGGTTCATGGAACGCGAGGGAACGGTTTTTGCACGCGGGCGAGATCCGTACTTCCCGCCATGGCCGGATGTGCTTCAAATCAACGCGTTCGAACCCCGGCTCCGAAGCGCGGTAATCGAGACTATCTCGCGGATCGCTACCCAATGCGACGGGATTCGCTGTGATATGGCAATGCTGTTTCTGAATGCCATCTTCGAGCGCACCTGGACTTTTCGTGCCGGACCGCCACCAACATCGGAGTACTGGGAAGACGTGATACACGCCCTTAAGAGCTCCCATCCCGATTTTTTGTTCATCGCGGAAGCGTATTGGGATTTGGAATGGGAGCTACAGCAGAAGGGATTTGACTTCTGCTACGACAAGCGACTTTATGACCGCCTGAAAAGCGAAAATGCCGAATCCGTGCGGCTTCACCTCTGTGCGGACCCGGCATATCAGGACAAGCTGCTTCGGTTTCTCGAGAATCATGACGAGCCCAGAGCCGCCTCCGAATTTCCGGAGCCGAAACTCCGCGCCGCGGCGATAACGACTGCAACTCAAACGGGCGCGAGGCTCTTTCATGAGGGGCAGTTCGAGGGCCGGAAAGTTAAACTTCCCGTGTTTCTCGGCCGGCGACCGGCGGAGATCGTGGATGTAGAGCTTCAAGATTTCTATCGCAAGCTGCTAAAGATAATTAACGCGGCTGCTTCTGGTGAGAGTGACTGGAAACTTTGCGAACGAAGCGGATGGCCGGACAATTCGAGCTTCGAAAATATCGTTGCCTGGAGTTGGGCCAGCCCGGAACAGCGATATCTCGTAATCGTAAATCTCAGCCCTCGTTCGGCTCAAGCGCAGGTGCACCTGCCTTGGAGCGACTTGGGAGGAAGAGTGTGGCATTTGGAAGACCAGTTGTCAGGAGCCCGTTTCGATCGTGATGGTAATCAGATGCAGTCTCCCGGACTGTACGTGGACCTGGGGCCGTGGAACTACCACGTTTTACAATGCAAGCCCGTCTGACCGCCGGCGTAGTTGCATTTTCCGCGCGCAGTCTGTGGTTGCAGGGCTTCGAGAAGATTTTCACCTCTTAATCGAACGATTGTTGATCGCTTACAGCAGACCCCGGGCTCCTGGCAAAACCTGCCTGAGACTCTCCGCCGTGGAATCTTACCATCGCGCTCCCTGCTTCCGGGTGGCCTCACCTGTCCTTTCTCTACCTACTAACGGGATCGAAAGGTCACTTGCGCACTCATCTGCTTTGCGGAATGATCAAGCCCAAACGCACCATTCCATACGTCGTTGAGCCGCACGCGGCATGTATAACTGACACCTTCAACAGGGGTGCACGCTTGGAATGCGCAAGAATTTCTCGTCTTCGTACGCGTACTCTGCTCTTCGGCGGAACCTTTGTACCGTTACTAATTCCATCGGAGTATAACGATAAGTGCCATTATCGGCGTAAATCGGTGGAACGCTAACATTTTCAAGGGAAATTGTCTTTCTACAATAGACCAATCGCTTTATCAGGATAGTCCTAGATGGACCATTGAGTCACTCCTAATGCCGTAAGTTTTACAGGGCTATCCATCTTCTCTAAGTCGTTTGTCCCCAGTACATTTGGTGGTTGTAGTTAGTAAATGCAGTTCTTTCCTCGGGAGGCACATGTCAGTTAGTCTGGCGTTGGGTAGGGAGCCTCAGGGTTATCTGTACCTGGTCATGACTAGTCATGAAAATTCTCTCTACGGAGGACAAATGCATTTATCTAAACTCATAGGAGCGAAAGCTTCGAACGGGGGTAGGATTGGAAACCGGTTCCTTCTTGCTCTCGCGATCGGCGCGATTGCGGCTGCACCTTCTTTCGCAAGCACAATCGACCTGGGCATTAACGGCGACGCAGAAGTAGGTGCGAACTTCATTCTCTTCGCTAGCGACTATCCGCACGACACAACCTTTGCGCCTGCATCCGGCTACGGGAACATCGTTGTGACGCAGGTTCAGCCTGGCAACATCCTGAGCAATGCCGGCGTAACCGCGGGTGAAGGCGGCTCCATCATGAGCCTGAGCTCCGCCACTACTCCGGTAAAGTCCAACCCGGACTTCACAAACCCCTACAGCCCGTTTCCGTTCATCACATTTGCAAGCGGCGGTTCCAATGAGCAGTTGTATCTCACGGCTCTGTTGCAGGGTGATTTCGCACCGGGCACCCCCTTCACTTTCACCAATACCCCGAATGGCCTGGTAGCGAGCTTCAATGTGGACGGGTACATCCTGGATATAAGCAGCGGCGCGAAGACGAACTATACAGGCACGTTTTCGGCGACGTTCAATGGCGTCATGTCAAGCGCGGACCTGCTCGCCGCGCTGCCGGTGCAAACGCCTTTCTCTGCTACCTTCACTCTGACGACCGCACCCAGCGTCCCGGAGCCCGGCTCCCTGATGCTCATGGGAGCTGGATTGCTGAGCCTCGGCTTCATCGGCCGGCGCCGGTTCGCCCAGAAGGGCTAATTCAGAACGCTTCGCATGTCTCCCGCGCGGAGGAAGCGAAGGGAATAGCAGTCTCCCTACCTTTCTCCACGCTTTTTGTTTTGTTTCCGGGTTCGAGCGGATATAGTATGCAAAGGGTCTCGCTCACAACCTAAATTCAGAGGAATATGCTTCGCTTTATTAAATCTCTCACCATCTCTAGCTGGCTGCTTCTTACGTTCTCTGCGGTGTCGCCCGCGCTTCCGGCAGGCTATATCACCACCATTGCGAACCGTACTAGCCAATCACTGGGCTCGTGGACACCGGTGGGCGTCGCGATGGCGCCCAACGGCAGTACTGCCTACGTCGCCGACATCACTGGAAACGCCGTCTGGGCGATTAACGTATCGAACGGACAGGCAACTCGGTTTGCCGGCACTGGAACGGGAGGCTATTCCGGAGATGGCGGTCCCGCTACCAGTGCCACGCTCACAGGCCCGCGGGGGCTTGCTGTTGACGGCAGCGGCAATGTGTTGATCTGCGATGCCGGAAATAACGTAATTCGCGAAGTGAAGATATCGAGCGGCGTGATCACGACCGTTGCCGGAACGGCATCCTCGTCCGGCGGTTTCTCGGGCGACGGGGGCCCGGCCGTGAACGCGCAGTTGAAAGGTCCCTACGGCATCGTCGTGAATGCGAGCGGCGATCTGTTTATCTCGGACACAGGCAATGCCCGAATACGCAAAGTGGGCAACGTCGGCGGCCAGCTTACGTCGGCCTCTGTCATCACCACTTACGCGGGTACTGGGCAAGTCGGGTTCGCTGGGGATGGTGGCGCTGCGGCTGCGGCTCAGTTCAATCAGCCCATTGGACTCGCCGTAGACAGCGCCGGAAATCTGTACATCGCGGACGAACTGAATTATGTTGTCCGCGAGATCACCGCCTCCTCCGGTAACATCAACACCGTCGCCGGCAACCACACGCCGGGCTACTCAGGCGACGGCGGTCCTGCAACCAGCGCTTCCCTTTTCGATCCGCTCGGCCTCGCCGTTGACTCACATGGCGATATCTATGTTTCCGAAATAGGGAATAACACCCTGGTCAGGCGGATCACCGGCGACACCCACATCATCAGCCCCTTCGCGGGACAGTACAACAAGCTCGGCTACTCAGGTGATGGTGGGCCGGCAACTAGCGCTGCGCTCAATCAGCCTACCTTCATCGCACTTGACCAGTTCGGAAATCTCTTTATCAACGATTCCATCAACTATGCCATTCGTGAAGTTTTCTCGGCGACCAACGGACTGCTGTTCGTCCCCGTTTCGCCGTGCCGCGTAGTTGACACCCGTAACGCCAACGGCACCTTCGGTGGTCCGTTCCTCTCTGGTCAGGTCAGTCGAGATTTTCCAATTCCGTCCAGTTCCTGCAACATCCCGGCATCCGCCCAGGCTTACTCTCTGAACGTTACAGTTGTCCCGAAGATCGGTCTGGGGTATCTGACGGTCTGGCCTACTGGACAAGCTCAGCCCACGGTCTCTACGACAAACTCGCTCGATGGCCGAACCAAGGCGAACGCGGCCATTGTTCCAGCCGGGGCAAACGGTTCGATCAGTGCATTTGCGAGCAACGATTCGGACCTCGTTCTGGATATTGACGGATACTTCATCGCAGCAAACGCACAGAACTCGTCGAGCGCGCTCGCCTTTTTCCCGCTGACACCATGCCGGATCGCGGATACTCGCACCAGCAACGGACCTCTCGGCGGCCCGTTTATTCCTGGGCAGGGCACACGTACCTTCACCATTCCCGGCACGTGCAATGTCCCGACATCGGCCCAGGCCTTTTCGCTCAACATGACAGTTGTCCCGAAAGTAGGTTTGGGATACCTGACCGTTTGGCCTGCCGGACAGTCACAGCCATTCGTCTCTACGCTGAACGCACCTACAGGAACAACAACAGCTAATGGCGCCATTGTGCCTGCTGGCGCAAATGGGGCTATTAACGTCTTCGCCAGCAACGACACGGACCTTGTCATCGATATCAACGGCTACTTCGGACCGCAGGGCAACGGCGGCTTATCTCTGTACAATGTCACGCCTTGTCGCGTGATCGACACGCGCAACGCCCCCGGGCCGTATTCCGGTCAGTTTGACGTGAACGTTCAGGGTAGTTCCTGCGCTCCTCCTTCCGTGGCAGAGAGCTACGTGCTGAACGCCACGGTCGTGCCCAACGGTGGAGGACTAGGTTACCTGACGCTCTGGGCTCAGCTCGGTGCACAGCCCACCGTCTCCACTCTCAACGCGCTGGACGGAACCGTTACCTCAAATCTGGCGATTGTGCCGACCACGAACGGTTCAATCTCGACGTACGCCTCTACTCAGCAAACGACGTATCTCGTCCTCGACCTGTTCGGATATTTCGCACAGTAAGGCTTTTCCGCGGCACCCCGTCCGGCTTTGCGGCACGGGGTGCGCCGCTCGGCCCTATTGAACCGTCAGCACAACACCGGATCTCTCGTCATCGGCTCTCCTCACCTGCCGAAGAGCCTCCACCAGCGCCACAGCCTCCGGGATGCTTCCCAGCTTCGAGTACGTTTCCTCTCGCCCTAGCGTGAACGCCACAAATGCCTTGCGTGTAACGAAATAGGCGATCAGGAAAACTGCTGCGACGAGCGCCAGGGGCGGTCCCGCGCCGTCGCCCTGTTTCGAACAGAACGCTGCTGCCGAAACGAGCCCCAGCGCACTGGAACTTACGAGCAATCCAGGATGGGTGACTTTCACCACTCTCGCGTCCGACAAACGCGAAAGGGAGAGCAACGTTTGCGTTCGACCCGTGAAGCCGCGGATCAGAACGCAACTTTCAGTAATCGTAGCCAGCGAATTGGATTCGACAATCTGCTCGCCGGAAAGCGCGTCGATCAGGAAATTCGCCATAGCTGGGTACAGCTTGCGAAAGAAGACCTATCAACTCATTATCGTGGACTGCCGACGAGAGTCTAGTAAATTATCCCGGAATGGATGCGTGATGCCGGCCAGCGCCGCGGGTCTACATTGCCGCGGTGTCCGACGCGCCCCTCCTGCAGCTCATCCCATTTCGCGAATTGGCGGAATTCTCACGATCGTAAGAACGCTTTCGTTTTACATTCGCATCTCATGCTTTAGTGAAAAAGAAGACGCCCACGACAAATCGCTGGGGCATCGACCTGAACTACGAAGATGCTTTCGGCGAATGGCACGACACTCCCGGCGAGACGGTCAAGGCCATACTTCAGGCCATGGGAGCAGACCCGGACACGGAGGGTCCGGCCCGCAGTGATACGGTTCTTGTTGTCAGACAATCCGAATCGAGAAATTTAGGAAAATCCGGAACCATCAGACTAGAGACCGGCAAAACGCTCTCATTTTCAAACCAACTCCCGCCCGATTTGCCGCTGGGTTATCACGATCTGCACCTCGAAGGGAATCGAGAGGTCACTCGCCTCATCGTGAGTCCGGCAAAGTGCTGGCTGCCGCAAGATCTTCGAACCTGGGGATGGGCCGTCCAACTCTACTCATCGCGATCAAGAGAAAGCTGGGGAATCGGAGACTTCCGGGATCTCGACCGCCTCGCTGCATGGTCCAGCAGTGAACTTGGGGCAGGCATGATGCTGATCAATCCCCTCAGCGCCCCTGCGCCCATCAAGCATCAGCAAGCCAGCCCCTATTACCCCAGTTCACGGCGCTTCTTGAATCCACTCTGGATTCACATCCCCTGGGTACCGGGCGCTTCTTCGGAATCTGTGCCCGGCTTGGCGAATATCGCCCGTGCCGCGCAGGAACTCAATCGAAAGCGTGAGATCGATCGTGATCGCGTCTTTGACGAGAAGATGAAAGCCCTCTGTTTGCTCTGGTCTTCTTTCCCTGGAGACGCCCGATTCGACAGTTTCTGTGCCGACTCTGGAATCGATCTGCAACGCTTTGCCACCTTTTGTGCCTTGGCGCAAACGTATAACTCGGGATGGCACTGCTGGCCGGAGCAATTTCGCGATCCAAACTCCCCGGCGGTTGAACGTTTCGCGCGAGACAACGAGCGCAATGTCCAGTTCCATAAATGGCTGCAGTGGTTAATCGACGTGCAGCTCGAAAAGTCTTCTCGCCACCTTGCACTGATGCAGGATCTTCCCATCGGGGTTGATCCCGACGGGGCAGACGCCTGGGCCTGGCGGGATGTGCTTGCAAACGGTGTGGCTGTGGGGGCGCCGCCGGATGAATTTAATACGCAAGGACAGAATTGGGGCTTGCCTCCCTTCATCCCCGAAAAACTTCGCCAAGCCTGTTACGAACCCTTTATCCAGACGATTCGTGCCGGTTTCCGGCATGGAGGCGGACTCCGCATCGACCACGTGATGGGTTTGTTCCGCCTGTTCTGGGTTCCGTCGGGCATGCAGGCGTCCCAAGGCACGTATGTGCGGTACGATCCCGACGACATGCTGTCAATTGTGGCTCTGGAAAGCGCGCGAGCCAAAGCTTATGTCGTCGGCGAAGATTTGGGAACCGTGGAGGAAGCCGCGCGTGAAAAGCTATCTCAATACGGCATCATGTCTTATCGCCTCCTGTGGTTCGAGAAGGACGACCCGAGAACCTATCCGCGGGAAGCTCTTGCCGCCGTTACTACTCACGACCTGCCTACCGTTGCAGGTCTGTGGACGGGCTCCGATCTCGATAGGCAGCATCAACTCGGCCTGAAGCCAAACGAGGAAAGCACGGCCGAGATTTGCGAGCGGTTGAGAACGTCAGCAAACTTGAGCCCTGATTCAAAACTCGACGAAGTCGTTGAGGGTGCTTACAAGCTCTTGGGAAATGCACCCTCCAGGATCGTAACGGCTGCACTCGACGATGCCGCGTTAGCGCAGGATCGGCCGAATTTTCCGGCTACCACGTGCGACCAGAATCCGAACTGGTCCATTGCTCTTCCTGTCCCCATCGAAGATCTCATGAAAAGCGCCCTGCCGCGTCGCATCGCCAGGGCATTGAGTAGAACGGGCGGTACGCCGCCTCCGAGTACGGATTGAATCAATTTCTTGGTAAATCGGCATCCAATCTGTATGCGGAAGGTATGCTCAGGTGTGTTGCTGGGCGTTGCAGTTGTCTTGACGGCCTGCGGCCACAGCGAGTCGGAAGCGCAACGGCAGCACGATGCCAACACACCCGCGGGTAAGGTTGGCCAGGCAGCTCATAAGGCCGCGGTCGAGGTCGATAAAGCCGGTAGGGCCGTGGGGCGCCAGCTCGACAAAGCCGCTCATGATGCTCACGAAGGTTGGAAAGAAGATGCTCGCCGCGATACAGGCAAAAAGTAGATATCCGTCGGTGGCGGTTATTATCTAAAAAAAACTTCATGGACAATTTGCTGGAATGCGCGAATCGGTGGAATCCGAAAAAGCGCGAGTGTAAGGCGATCATCGAAACGCCGAAAGGGCGTCGCAATAAGTTCGACTACGATCCGGAATATCGTATGTTTTCTCTGGGAGGATTGCTTCCCGAGGGATTAGCGTTTCCGTTTGACTTCGGCTTCATTCCCTCAACGCTGGGAGATGATGGAGATCCGCTTGACGTGGTTATTCTCCTCGATGAACCCGCACATGTCGGTTGCCTTCTTGATATACGAATCATCGGCGTCATAGAGGCTGAACAAATCGAGGATGGCAAGCGCACTGTCAACAATCGCCTGATCGGGGTCGCGGTACATTCCTATTCAAATCAGGATGCGGAATCGATCAACGACCTGAGTAAGCCTATCCTCGACCAACTGGAGGAATTCTTCGTCTCTTACAACAAAAGCAGAGGAAAGAAGTTCAAGGTCAAAGGCCGATCAGGTCCCAAGAGAGCCGCCCAGTTGCTCGAGGCGGGACACGCGCTGTTCGAAAAGAAGAAATCGTAGCCGGAGCGGTCCATTTAATTCCAGTAATTCCGATCCAGATTCCGATACTGCACGGCTTCGGCGAGATGTTTGGCCGTTACAGTTTCAGAACGATCGAGATCGGCGACTGTCCTCGCTACGCGGAGCATGCGATCGTGGGCTCGCGCAGAAAGATTTAGCCGGCGTACCGCCATTTCTAGCGTCCGTTCGCCTGCTGCGTCGAGGTCGCAGTACGAACGAAGCTGCGACGGCGGAATCTGCGAATTGTAGAACCCACGCCCGCGCTGGACCGAGCGCGCTGATTCCACGCGTTCCCGAATCTGCGTCGAACTCTCTCCGTCGCCGCGGCTTCGGAGTTCTTTGTAGGGCACTGCGGGCACTTCGATGTGCAGATCGATGCGGTCGAGTAGCGGACCGCTCACCTTCGCAAGATATCGCTGGATTATGCCCGGTGTGCACCGGCATTCACGGGTGGAGTCGCCGTAGAACCCGCAAGGGCACGGATTCATGGCGGCCACCAACATCAGGCGCGCTGGAAACGTAAGCGTACCGTTGCTGCGCGCCAGCGTTACTGAGCCCTCTTCCAAAGGCTGGCGAAGTTGCTCGAGAACGCCGCGCGGAAATTCAGGCAATTCGTCGAGGAAAAGGACGCCCTGGTGGGCGAGGCTGATTTCTCCCGGACGCGCGCTACCGCTACCTCCTCCAATCAGCCCAGCATCGGAAATCGTATGATGCGGAGCGCGAAACGGACGGCTCCGAAGCAGCCCCAGACCAGCGGGAAGAGAGCCCACGACTCCGTGGATCTGGGTCGCTTCGAGCGCTTCGCGAAAAGTCAACTGCGGCAAAATTCCCGGGAACCGTTTCGCGAGCATCGTCTTGCCGGACCCGGGTGGCCCGATCATAAGCACGTTGTGATTGCCGGCTGCAGCTACTTCGAGTGCTCGCTTTGCCATCGTCTGCCCCCGCACTTCGACGAAATCCGGTTGTTCGGAGTGGCCGATGGCACCGTCCGGGAGAGCAGCCCGTGCGGGCGTGAAGCTCGAGGGGTCGTTCAGAAATTTCACTACTTCCGCGAGATGCCGAAGGCCGAAGACTTTGATTCCTTCAGCAACCGCGGCTTCGGCGGCGTTGTCTGAAGGAACCACCAGATGCTTGATGCCCTGGTTGGCTGCGCAGACCGCTATGGACAGAGCGCCCCGGATGGGCCGGAGACTTCCATCGAGCGATAGCTCGCCGACCAGCATGTAATCATCGGCGCCGGTCACGGTTCCCATTGCGCCAAGAATCGCGACAGCCATCGGAAGATCGAATCCCGCGCCCTCTTTGCGCACGTTTGCGGGAGCAAGATTGATGGTTACGGACTTGCTCGGATAGCCGAACCCGGAATTCAAAAGAGCCGACTTAATACGCTCGCGACTTTCCTTAACTGCAGCATCCGGCATTCCCACCGTCACGAAGTCGCGGTTCGTCCCCGAGGGATACATGTCGACTTCTACTTCGACGCGGTGTGCTTCGATGCCCTGGATGGCCGCACTACGAGTCCGAAACAATGCCACAAGCTGCTAGTGGTCTCGCGCTTAGGCGATTCTCAGCGGTTCCGGCGGCCTCTCAGCCCGCCCCCGACGAGCCCAAGATCGAGGATGACAGCGATGAACAGAAAAATAAGCTGCTCGAGGCCCAGTACACCTGGAGATGTTCGCTGGAAATACGTGTACACGATCAGCGTGAGCGGCAGGAAGAGAAAACCGAGTATCGGGATCAGGATCCCCCGGTAGATACCGGTGAAAAAATTAGTGAACAGCCAAAGGAGGATGATCGCGATGCGAGGAAAAGCGACCGCGAGTATTGCGAATAAACAGGGCATGACGGATGGCTCTGACTGTTGACTGTAACATCGAGCCGCATTTTCGCCTACACAGGCTGGTTCGGGTTATTGCCAGTACTGCCATTGGCCGGTAACGATGACGAACCCGCTTAGGACGCCATTGGTAACGGCATGCATCAGGATGCAGTCCGCGACTGACCTGGTTTTGACCATCCAGAAGTTATAGATTAATCCGGCCAGGAGGCCGACGTCCCAATAAGGGCCGTGTTCGGATGCGAACAGGAGCGCTGTCAGCCAGAACGCGACCGGAGTGTATGCTCCCAGAGGTACGCGGCGAAAATCGTTGTTGATCAACCACCGCATTAGCCAGGCTCGCCAGAACAGTTCTTCCACGATCGGAACTATCAGGACGGCTCGGGCGGTTCTCCAGGCAAGCACCCAAGGGCTCTGCAATTCGGCGCTCGTCATCGACGAATGAAGATGGCCGATGAAGTCGTTCGAGAAGAAAACCGTTTGCCGATAGCCTGGGATCAAGACGTCCGGTGCGATCCAGACCGCAAAAACCGCGACTCCGACGGCCATGCTGCTGATCCAATGGACTGGGCGAGGCGAGATTTCGGCTGGCCAGCAGACGAAGCAAACAATCGCGAGGAGAATGACCCACAACGGAACCGCCCAGGCGGCGTCGGCGTGGACCTGAGACGACACGGATAAGAAAGCAAGAAAGAGTACGAACGGCGCGACATATTGCACGGCGGGATATTTGTCGCGCCACGAGTACGAGACAGGGTACGTAGACACTCAGCTTAGCCGATTTGACTTACGAACGAACGAATCTTGTTCTGATCGTCGGGACGCGAAGCGGTCCGCATCGCTTTCTCAGCCTCGTCCCGTGCACCTTGTTTGTCGCCCTGTTTGAGGAGGGCCATTGCGAGGTGCAGCCTGAATGTCGGATTCTGCGGATTGCCTTCGACCACTTGCCGGAAGATGCGAAGCGCTTCGGAGTTCAGATTTTTCCGGTAGTAAACAAATCCAAGCGTATCCGAGATGTCCGGACTGTTCGGCGCTCGTTTCTTTGCGCGTTCCGCAAAGGTCATAGCCTGATCGAGATTGGTTCCGTTGTCCGCATTGATAAAAGCGAGATTATTAAGAGCGGCTGGATTTTCCGGATCGATTCCAAGAACCCGATTGTACGCGTCAACGGCTTCTTTTTTCCGGCCGAGCGACTCGAGCAAAATCGCTTCGTTCAAAGCAGCGCTCGCGTTACGCGGATCCGCCTTGCTGGCCTGCTCGAAAGAGGCAAGCGCGGCATCATTCTGGCCCAGCTGCCGCTGCAGCAAGCCAAGATGTAGCCAAGCGTCCGCTGAATCGGGCGCCGCTTTGGCGACTTCCTTGTAATCGACCGCCGCCTGCTCGAAAAACTGTTTTGCACGAGCCGGGTCTGAGTTCATCGCCCGTATTCCTGCGCTCGCTTCAAAGCCGGCGAGCTGGGACCGATAGGCCGGATTCCCCGGGTTCTTCGCAGCCAAATCCTGCATGGTCCGGATTGCTTCGTCATCTTTGCCCTGAGCCATTTTCAAGGTTTGCATCGCGAGCAAACCGCGGATATCAGCAGGGTTCGCTTTTCCTACCTGATCAAATTGGACAGCAGCCTTATCGTATTGCCTTTGAGAAAGATAAATGTTCCCGAGGAGAAGATGCGCATCGCCGAACTGCGGCGCCTCTTTAATAAGCGCCTCGAGATCGGGCTGAGCACGATCCACCTGCTGCATTCCAACCAGGGCGCGGTCTCGGATAAAGCGCGCTTCGATATTCTTCGGATCCGAGGTCAGTATCGTTTCGGCCTGTTCCAGCCCCTTGGCGTGATCGCCTTTGTCCTCGTATACCTGGCCGGCGATGGACCGTGCTGCCATCACGAGCGGAGCGCGGGGCATCTTTGATTTGTTTTCGTCATTGATTGCTTCGAGCGCTTCACTGAGCGATTTATCCGGCTGGCGCATCGTCAGGTACACGCGCGCGAGATCCAGGTGAATGAGCCCGTCGTCGGGATTATTCTGCTGCAGGTTTTGCAGTTCGCCAAGCAGGTGCTTAGGGTCAGATTTAGCTGCATTCTGCAACAGAAGCGAAGCATACATGTCGCTGGCGATCCGATCCTTCGGATGTTTGGCAACCATCGACTTAGCCAGATCCATCGCCTCTTTCTGACGGCCTGTCGCCTCGTACACTGTTACAATCCGCTGCTGGTAGCCCAAGGTGTTCTTTGAATCTTCATTCAAGCCGGCTTGATACTGCTGCAGAGCCTGATCGAATTTCTTCTCACGAAGATAAAAATCGCCAACCATCTGACGGGCGCCGGGGAAGTTTTTTCTGTCATCGAGTACGCGCTTGACAACGGACTCTCCTTCATCTGGTCGACCGGTCGCTACCAGGTAACCGCCAAGCGAAAGAATCGCAGCGGCACTCTTCGGGTCGTTCGCAACATGCTGTCGAAGTACGCTCTCGGCCTTCGGCTTATCGTTCTGGCGTATGTACATCTGAAAGAGGAAGTCGTACCCAGGACTCCAGGTCTTGTCCGAAGCCAGAGTGTCGTGAACAAGTTTCTCCGCTTGAGCTGTCTGCCCGAATGCTGCAAGTGTCTGCGCGTACCAGCCGGCGAGCAAGCGGGAGTTAGGCTTGATGCGATTGGCTTTCTCGAAACTTTCGAGAGCCTTCTCGCGATCGTTGTTCGCCAGGGCAAGAAGTCCCTGGATGCGCAGTCCGTCGAACGATTGCGGGTCATGTTGCAGGATCTTATTGTCCAGTTCCTGGACTTCGGGCAGCAGATTCTTTAACTTCTTGTTGGTGGCATAAGCTCCGAGGTAGATCTCTGAAAGCTTTGTAGCGGCATCGGCATTATCCGGTTTCAGATCCACCGCGCGGCGAAGGTACTTAGAGGCTTCGGCGAAATCGCCTTGATCAATAAGATTTAATCCTTCGCGATAGTACGCTTCCGCATTCGTTTTGTCTTTCAGGATAGCCTTCTGATAGAGGATCGACGCTTCCTTATATTGCTTCCTGTCGTGATAGCGATTTGCGGCGGCGATGAGCTTTTGCGGGCTTTGCGTGCAACCTGTTGTTAACAAAACGGCACAAATCGGCACTACTGCGAGGACATACTTCATAGATTTCGAATGCTTATTTGGATTGTAGGGGATCTTCAAGGGGGTTACAATTGGCAGCCCGGGCAATGTTCTCTACCACCAGCTGCTTCGAATCCTTCCTTTGAGCCTTATCGGTAAGCACGACAACAAACTTGATGTCTGTTCAGAACCACCAGTTTCTCAGCTTCAAGTCCCTTTATAATCAGCGATAAATGCGATACCGATTTTTTGCGGCCTTTCTGCTGTGTTGCTGGGCGGGTTCCTTCTTGCACCTGACCGGACAGGTCTCCAAATCACAAGCACACCGGGCAGCCAAGCCCACCACGCCGGCCGAACCTGCGTTACCGCCGGTCGCTCTTCCCGAACAGCCCGGTTTGTACGCCGTTATCTATACTTCGATGGGGAATATCGTTTGCAGGCTATTTGAGAAGGAGGCCCCGAAAACCGTAGCGAATTTCAGAGGGCTCGCGACGGGAACCAAGGTTTGGACGGACCCGATTACCGGCAAGCCGAAGCACACGCCGCTTTACTCCCGCACCAGCTTCCATCGGGTTATTCCGGATTTTATGATTCAGGGGGGCGATCCCGCCGGAGACGGGACGGGCGCGCCCGGCTACAAGATCGACGATGAGATCAGCCCGGATCTGAAATTTGATCACCCTGGTGTGCTTGCAATGGCAAACTCGGGACCAAACACCAACGGGAGTCAATTCTTCATCACCGTCGCTCCCGCGGAACACCTGGAGGGGCACTACTCGATCTTTGGAGAAGTTGTTTCGGGGCAGGAAGTAGCGGACGCGATTTCGAAAGTCCCTCGCGACGACAACGACAAGCCAAAGGAGCCGATCAAGATCAAGGCGATTGCAATCCGCACGGTTCCGTCTACCACCGCCGGATCCGGCCGGTGACAAAATTTGCAAAAAGAATATTTCTAACGCTTTGAGCGAATTACCGACTTAAACTGCACCCGGATCGTCCTCTCACCGGCTAACTCTGGATCAGGCCAGCGATGTGCGGGCCACTGAGGAGCTTCGAATGAGAAGGTTAGTTTTGGCCGCTTGCATGTTGGCTTGCGCGGCCGTTTCTGTGCGCGCGCAGGGTACGTTTGAGGTTACCGGTACACCGATTCCGAACGACCTCTTGCAGCAAAATTATGGGACGGTATCGAAAGCGATCGTCGGATACGACCTGAGCATTTGCAACATTACCCAGTCCAAGCAATCCGTCGTCAGCAGTAAGATTTACCAGGCACTTGCCCAGGCAAACACGCCCCTGCAACCCATCGGGAAGCAGATCCTGCTGGCCGCCATCCTTCGCAACCAGAGTCACAGCAAATCGGTCGTGTTGAGCGTGGCCTTGAATTCTCTGAATGGCGTGTTGTCGATTCTGGCGGCATCCAAGTACAAGGTGCCGCCCGGGCTGTTGACGGCTGCAACCCTGATTTCACTTTCAGGACAACAGATCATGAGCGGCGTCAAGCCCGTGCTTCCGGCGGATCTCGTCGAGAAGTATGAGAGTCAGGTGCTCGAACCGGCACTTGTCCTTGATGGTGGATCTTGTGTGGAGCGGACCGTATTCGCGATCGCGGCGGGTGCGACCGCAAAAACTCGAGTAAAGGCAGAGTCTTTGACTTTCCACATCGAATAGGTCCTCGGGCCTAGAAGTGGCGCTTGAAGGTGGCTGAACCGATGCTATGGGCGGCTTCGGTTCACCTTCAAGCAGCACAACGATGTGGTTCCCGTGCCGGACCGGGCATCCGGCACGCTCCGCGCAGGAAGCATCACTTCGGGCGAGTGGTGCTCCTGCGTGGAGTCAACGCTTCCAGACGTAACGCGATGCCTGCGAACGGATCTTCAATACAGAAGTAGCCGCGATGAAGACGAATACACCGCACCTTCCGAAGACAAACAGCCCCGACTCCGACGAAACTGCCCGGGGGAAACACGCCTACGCGGGCGACGACGTAATGCCGGATGCCAGTCTGGATACCGAAGGCCTGCAGACGTCAAACAAATCAGGTAAACACTCGTCAGTTGAAAAGTTGGCCGCCTCCCGGCCGGAATTTGGCTCAAGCGCGGGTGCGAAACCCGTCGATGGCGCGTTTGGTGACGACCCCGATCACCCCATCACGGGCAGGGAAGCTGCGCCGGGCACAAACGAATTTCGCTGCAGCGGGTGTGGACGTTATTTCAACAGCGCGGAGGAACTCGCGGGACATGAACCGGAATGCCGCCTGGCCAGAGCTGCGACGGCCGAGGGACGCGAAAGTTTGCGCCACGAAGACAGCCAAAAGCATGATCCGAACGATGCCGAATCGAAGCAACTGCGCTTTCAGCACGGCACAAAACGGAGCTAACCAGCCTTAGCCACCGCCATGGCACAGTGAAGTTTGTACCGCTATTCGAGCAGGCTCCGCTGGGACCTGCCGCAGAACTCCATCAGTCGTGCTATCGCAGCCAAGAAAACCCGCGGAGAACGGCTGATTGACCTCACGGTTTCGAACCCGACAGAGGTTCTCAACAACTATCCACACGAGGAGATCCGACGCGCCCTGTGTCAGGTAGCGGATTTCGCCTATCAACCTGACGCACTCGGCCACCTGGCTGCCAGGGAAGCAGTTGGGGCGTATTACCGCGCTCGCGGCATCTCCGTCGATGCGGGGCAGATCGTTCTCACTGCGAGCACGAGTGAGGCCTATAGCCTTCTTTTCAAGCTGTTTTGCGATCCGGGCGATGAGATCCTCATTCCTGTCCCCTCCTATCCTCTGTTCGAATTCCTGGCGGGCGCGGAGAGTGTCCGCGCGGTTCCGTACCGGCTCGTCTACGATGGCGTCTGGTGCATCGATTTCGATGACCTCGAGTCTCGAATCTCCGAACAAACCCGGGCGGTCGTAATCGTTTCCCCCAATAACCCAACGGGTTCGTTTTTGAAACTGCGAGAGCGCGAGCGGTTGCTGGAATTGATGGGTGATCGGAAGATTCCCTGTATATCCGATGAGGTCTTCGCAGATTACTGTCTAGATCGTACCGAGAACGCCGGAACAAGTCTGATCGGCTCTACCGGAAATTTAAGTTTTTCGTTCGGCGGGCTATCTAAATCCGCCGGCATGCCACAGATGAAAGCTGCCTGGATCATCATCAGCGGTCCCGAGGACGAATGTCGGTCGGCGGTCTCCCGTTTGGAACTGCTGACGGACAGCTTCTTGTCTGTGGGTACGCCCGTGCAGCGGACAATGCGCGAATTGCTTCAGATCGGGGACGAGGTGCAGCAGGTCTTACAGCAGCGAATCCGCACGAACCTCGATTACGCGAAAAACACGTTGCACGACACAGCTGGCAGCGTTCTGAGAACCGAGGGCGGCTGGTCGGCGATCATCCGTGTTCCGCAAGTCTGCTCAGAAGAGGTGTGGGTTACCAGGTTGTTGAATGAGCAGAATGTTTTGGTTCAGCCGGGCTACTTCTTCGATATGCGTTCGGAGGCTTACGTCGTCACCAGCCTGATCACAATACCGGAGATTTTCGAGCAGGGTCTGGAACGGATCAAAGTCTTGCTTACTCAATGCTGAATGACTGCTTGAACTCGGATGTACGATTTCCGATCAAGTCATGCAACGCCAGAGTGATTACGTACTGGCCCCTCTCCGCGTTCGGCGGAACAGTAAGTGCGATCGTACCGGGAAGATACTTCGCTGGGTAAAAGCTATCGCCCTTTAATTCCGCCGCTTGGGGATTATTCAAAAACGGCCGTCCATCCGGACGAAGAACGGTGACACCGTACGAAAGATTGTATTCGTTCTTTTGCCCGAGTCTGAATCCCACTAGATTGAAACGTGCGAATACCGTATCTCCTGGTGAATACGCGGGAACTTCCAATGGCTCCCGATCATTCTCTTTGCGGAGAAACGCGAAATTCTGTGCTGTGATGACATCCGGCTGAAGCACCTTCACTCCGCCGATCAGAAATGGCACGTCTGCGGTCGTTTCGGCCTTCGCGATCGAATCCTGAACAGCCACATGCAGATGATATTGGCCGGCTGCAACGTAAGACGGCAGTAAGAACGAGGCGCGGCGTTTGGGCGTCCACTCCTTGTCTTCAGGATTGAGGTCGACATCGATCCCCCCCTTGATTGTTGGAGCCAGGGAAACGTTTTCTGAGTCTTGCGGCGTGATCTCGTACGTGAGCGACATGTGACGAGTACCCGCCTCGGGATTCGTGCGCACGTGGAATCCGGCTATGTCGAAGGTGAAATACACATAATCACCTGGCATGAACCGAAAATCAGCGGGAACAAAGGGCGCGTCTTCCGATTGTTGAACCCCGGCTCGAATGACGGCGAGTCCGGAGTCCGCCTGCGCGCTCCGAGATCCGAATAGCAGGGATAATCCTATCCCACATACGGAAACCAATAACCTGGCCCAACCGTCGAAACGACACGCTGTGCCTTTGAAGCGTTGAGCGGCATCGAAAGCTCGAACCCACTTCTTTGTTTTCAGATTATGAATCGGAGACATTCTGGCTTTTCGGGAATTCTGCTCGCGCTTCTGATATGGATCGCAGGCGCGCCACCGGCCATCGTGGCGCAGACTACACATCCCGTCACAGGACGGCGAATCGCGCCTGTGATGAGCCTCAGCGGCGCAGACTGGCTCGATCGCGAGGAACGGGAAAAGCAGGAGCAGCCCGAAAGAGCGCTCGAGGCCCTGGAACTGCGCCCTGGGATGCTTGTTGGAGACGTGGGCGCCGGCACCGGATTTTATAGTATTCGGATCGCCCGCGCTATCGCTCCGGACGGTATAGTGTACGCGAACGATATCCAGCCCGGGATGCTTGACCGCCTGCGGGCGAACGCCGCGGCGCAAAAGGTAGCGAATATCGAAACGGTTCTGGGCACCGAATCGGACCCGAAACTCCCCGCCGGGAAATTGGACCTGGTCCTGATGGCCGACGTCTACCACGAGCTATCCCGTCCCCAGCGGATGCTCGACAGAGTGAGAGAATCGCTAAAGCCCAATGGACGGCTCGTCATCCTGGAGTTTCGCAAGGAAGATCCCACCGTGCCGATTCGCCCCGAGCATAAGATGACGGTAGGCGAAGTGAAAGCAGAGGTTACTCCTGAAGGTTATCAGTTCGAAAAAGTGGTGGACACTTTACCCTGGCAGCACATCATCTTCTTCCGAAGGACCGAGTGAGTGAAGGCGACTGCCCGGCCAGCCGAGACCGAACTGGATCTACGCAGCAGCATTTCCTCGTCCTCGCTTAGCCGGTATGACAGTTTCACCCGCGACGAGTGGAGATCGCTGCGGGCCAATACGCCACTCCTGCTTAGCGAAGACGAGCTCGCCAGTTTGCGGGGCATCAACGAGACCGTCTCGCTGGCCGAGGTAGCGGATATCTACGTTCCCCTCTCGAGGCTCCTGAATCTCCACGTCGCCGCTGTGCAACACCTCTTCAAGGCGCGGCAGCATTTTCTCGGGTCGTCGCCCGTGACTCAGAAAGTGCCTTACATCATCGGTATCGCTGGAAGTGTCGCGGTCGGCAAAAGCACTTTTTCCCGCGTGCTGCGTGCCTCTTTGGCCCGGTGGCCTGATCATGCACGCGTCGATCTGGTGACAACCGACGGTTTCCTCCACCCGAACCGGATTCTCGAAGAACGCGGGCTGATGAAGCGCAAAGGTTTTCCCGAGAGTTACGACCAGCGCCGCTTATTGAAATTTCTGGCCGATGTGAAGGCCGGCCTGCCCGTCGTGTCCGCTCCCGTCTACTCCCACCTGCACTATGACATCGTGCCCGGCAAGTCGCAGGATGTGCGGCGGCCAGACATCCTGATTCTGGAGGGCCTCAATGTCCTGCAATCGCCAGATGGCAAGCGAGGCGCATCACGAGTTTTCGTGTCCGACTTCTTTGATTTCTCGATCTATCTGCACTCGGATCCGGAGACCATTGAGCGCTGGTACATACAGCGCTTCCTGACCCTTCGCGAGACGGTCTTTCAGAAGAGATCGTCTTACTTCCACCGTTATGCCAAGCTCAGCCAGGAAGAATCCGTCGAGGTAGCCCGAAATATCTGGCGCGAGATCAATCTGGTGAATCTGATCGAGAACATCGCGCCAACGCGAGAGCGGGCGCATCTGATTCTGGACAAAGCTGAGAATCACTTGGTACAGACCGTCCGGCTGCGGCGGGTGTGATCGCTTAGCTAACTTTCCAGTAAATCGAGTACGGACGCCCCGCGCCGATGGTGTTGAACGGAACGAGTGTCAGAGAACCCGCCGCATTGAACGTGAGTGGCTCTTTGGCTTTGGTGATCCACTTCTGTGGATCCTCGCCGCCGCCGTGCAGCTCGGGAACGGAGGGTGGCGCGTGCTTTTTGAAATCCGGACCCATCGGTCCAACCACCAAACTGTCCGGCATTTTGCCGTCTCCTACGACGCCCGCAAGCAGAAGCGGCCCATACAGGAATGCTTGTTGGGCGGGGTCGTCGGGCATGGGCCGGGCGTACACACACATCGGGAGAGTGATATCCACGCGATCGCCGTTCTGCCACAAACGCGCGATAGCGATATAGCTTCCCGGTCCGGCGGACACTTCGGCCGGCTTACCGTTCAGCGAAACAGTTGGAAAACTGCTCACCCATGAAGGCACCCGGATGTTCAACGTGAACGGCTGAGGCGAATCACTGAAGAAATCCAAATGCGTCTTTGGCTCTTGCGGAAACTGATTGGTTTGCCGTAAGCGAATTTGCCGCTCTTTCCACTCCAGCTCAGACGGAATGAAGAGATTTACAAATACTGCGTCGTCGGTTCTAAAGTAAATGCTGTCGCCCAACTTCGAGTACTCTTCGACACCGGTTCCATTGCAGCACCAGAAGGAGTGTTCCTCAGTGCCGAACGTTCGCCACGATCCAGGAACCACGCCCAGGTAATACTGGGTGTGCCCCTTATCTCCGTCGATCGTGCCGAGTCTGTGGTTGTATAGCAACTGCTCGTAATAGTCGAAGTATCGCGGATCGCCTGACCACGCGTACAGGTGACGCGTGAGCTTCATCATGTTGTAGGCACAGCAGCACTCGTTTGTCTGCGTGCCCTGTTTCAGTTCTTCGGCCAGGTGATTCGGCTCCGTCAACCAACCTTCGTTGTTGCTTGTTCCTCCAGTCGCGTACGTGCGCGTTTTGACCACCTCGTTCCAGAAAGCGTCAGCAACATCGTGAAATCGATGATCACAGCTGATTTCGTAGCGTCGTGCCGCTCCGATCACCTGCGGTATATGCGTGTTCGTATGCAGGCCCCGCAATTGATCGCGCTGCAATGCTAGCGGGTTGAAGAACCGTCGCTTCGTGAACCGGTCGCCAACTACCGCATAACGGTCCGAGTCCGTCAGCGCCGCAAGATTGTATAACGCTTCATTCATCCCACCGAACTCTTCATCCAGGACCTTTTGCATCTGTTGTTCGGAGAGCCGCGCGGTCCACGCATCCGTCCAATCGGCCATGCCCTTTGCAACCGTGAGCGCCTGTTCGTTTCCGCAAAGTTGATGCATGTCGATCATGCCGGCCAGGATCTTGTGGTACGTGTAGAAAGGCGCCCAGACTTTCTCTCTCCGTTCGAGGCGATCGAACAATTCTGTCGGAAACGCGCTCAGGTATCCCCCGCCGAGTTTCGCTTGACACTTTGCGAGTTCGGCAACCAGGTAGTTGCCTTTCTGCTGGACCCCGGAGTCGCCTGTGGCGGCAAACATAAGCGCACATGCCGACAGATAGTGTCCGGCGAAGTGCCCTCGCAGTTCACAATCCGGCCGCTCCCAACCGCCAAGCGGCTGCGCAGTCGATGGCAGACCGGCATTGAGACGAAAGGTGTGCAGTATCCGTTCCGCCGAGTACCGATGCAGCAGGTCGCGGTTCGCCTCCTGCGCAGCATAGAACGCGCTCGGCAGCAGACGGACTTGCGCGAGCGGGAACGGTTCCGCTTTGATGCGCAGGTTCTTTCCTTGGAACCGGAGCGGGTCATTGAACGGCTGGGTTGGCGACTGAGTGCCCGGTTGCTCCTTAGGAGCCGCAGGATCTCCCGGAACCGAAGCCTGTGTGATGGATTGTGACTCGCTGCTCTGCGCGACCAGCGGTGCAAGTGATGACGATGCAGTCAATGCCACAAAGGCTCTTCGACTGAACGGGGGCTTGGGGGATGACAAGGGACGCTCCAGGAAAACCCAGTATACGGGCTTCAGCGAAGGAGACCATCACGCCGGTGATTGCGGGCCCGCTCATCCCCGCCAGGTTAAACAAGAAATAAACACAATTTTGTATCCCAGGTCATGTTTTTGTAATAGGCTAGCAGTGAACTAGGGATCTTGGGGGGAGTGGATGTCGAAGCTCAGCGGCTTACTAACTATTCTTTTGCTTGCTTCCGGCTGTGTGTTCGGGCAATTCGAGACTGCCGAGGTTTTGGGAACCATCCATGACCCGAGCGGGTCGGCGATTCGCAGTGTTTCCGTCACGCTCAGGAACGAGGGAACGGGCGTGGAGCGCAAAACGGCGTCCGATGATAGCGGGCTTTACGACTTCTTTAATGTGCCGCCCGGGCAATACACGATAACGGCAGAGTTGACCGGGTTTCAGACGTTCAGGACCACAAATGTTGCAGTGGACGTGAATGCGCGGCAGCGTGTCGATATCAATCTGCAACTCGGGTCAGTCAATCAGGTCGTCAACGTTTCGAGCGCGGCCGAGACGCTGGAGACCGATTCGAGCCAGCACGACCAGGTGATCAACAGGCAGCAGATTGTCGAGCTACCTCTCAATGGCCGTAACTATTCCGATCTGGCGCTGCTTTCGACAAACGTGCACCGCTCCCCCATGTCGGTCCTGTTTTCCGCGACAGGCACTCCGCGCGAAGGCGCATTCAACGTGAACGGAATGCGCAGTACATTTAATAATTTCTTACTGGACGGACTCGATAACAACGCCTATTCCCCAAGTAATCAAGGGTATTCCAGTCAAGTCGTGCAGCCTTCGCCCGACGCGCTGGCCGAGTTCCGTGTTATCACAAGCAACTTCAGTGCGGAATACGGTCGCGTTAGTGGAGGTGTCATCAATGCGGCGATGCGATCAGGAACGAACCAATTCCATGGCACCGTTTATGAGTTCTTGCGGAACACGGATTTGAACGCCACAGGGTTTACGTTCAGCCCCGCTGTTTTCAAGAAGCCGACCTTGCAGCGAAATCAATTTGGAGTAACGATCGGCGGCCCATTCATAAAAAACAAGCTGTTCTTTTTCGCCGATTATGAGGGGTTTCGGCAGCTGCAGCGTTATCTGAACTTTGATTCGATCCCGACTCTGACGGATCGCAACGGTGCCCTTCCGGTACCGGTCTACAATCCACTGAATCAGACGGTGTACCCGGCGAACACGCCAATCCCGGTCTCGCAGTTGAATCCGTTCGCGGCCACGGTACTGAGCGGCTTGCCGGCGCCGAACGGACCCGGGCGTTCGAACAACTATGAAGCGCTGCTGCTCGTTCGAGACTACTACGACAAATACGACGCGAAACTGGATTACACCATCAACGACAAAATGAGTGCTTTCGTGCGCTGGAGCCAGCGCAAGGACCTGCAGTACTATCAACCCGACCTTCCCGGACCTTCTGGAGGCAACGGGAACGGCTACATACATGCCATCCAGCAACAAGCGGCGGCTGGATATACGTGGACTCTGACTCCAGGGTCGCTGCTTGATGCTCGCTTTGGTTTCAGCCATGTTCTGGCGGGGAAAGTGCCGCCCTATCTCGGTGGCCCGAGTATGCAGCAGCTGTACGGAATATCGGGTTTGCCGACCAGTCCGGACCTGACCGGCGGGCTGAATTCGCAGTCGATCAGCGGGTTCTCTCAACTCGGACGGCAAACGAGCAATCCCCAATTCCAGAATCCGACAACCTTCAATCCGAAGGTCAACTACTCGTTGATCCGCGGGCGGCACGCGTTGAAGATGGGCTACGAATTTATGGCCGTTCGGACGGAGGTTCTGGACATCAATCCTCTATATGGGGCGGACACTTACGCCGGTCAGTTCAGCAGGCCGACCTGCGCACTCTTGAAGCTCGCGGCTAATTGCTCGGTCGCTTCAGATGCGGCGAGCTATAACCTCGCTGATTTCATGTTCGGTTTGCCGAGCACCATTCAGCTCGGAAATGATCTGGTGACGAATTTGCGCCAGCATGTCAATTCGCTCTACCTGCAAGACGACTGGCGGGTAAACGAGAAGTTGACCCTGAACCTCGGCCTGCGATGGGAGTTCGCAACGCCGATTTGGGAACGCGACAACCTGTGGTCGAACTACGATCCGGCGACGAATACGTTGGTGCGCGCCTCCGGCGGCAGCCTGTATAACCGCGCGCTCGTCCACCCGGATTATCACGATTTTGGTCCACGCTTCGGGTTTGCCTACAGTGCCACGCCAAAAACCGTCATCCGAGGGGGCTACGGAATCACCTACTCGTTCTTCAACCGGCCCGGGAGCGCGCAAGAGGGCATCAACGCGCCGCTTGCGTTGTTTGGCATTCAGACGCAGTCAATTCCGGCCGGCGGTACGCCCCCGCTCGGATTCCTCACCACGCAAAACAGCTTCACGACCGGGCTCGACGTTCCGGCGAACTTCAATCCCATCTTGTCGAACATCGACTACATTCCCTCTGACACCCGTTGGCCGTACACGCAGTCATGGCTGTTTTCGGTGCAGCAGGAGCTGACGCATGACACCTTCCTCGAACTCGCGTATAACGGGAACCACACCTTGCGGCTGCCGATCATCGCCGATTACAACCAGGCCAATCCAAACGCGCTGACTGCAACCTGCAACGCGACAGTCACATCCGGGTGTCTCGGTGTTCAGGCGCGCCGCCCGATTCAGAGTTTTGGTCCCATCACGTGGCTCGATCCGGCCGGAAACAACAACTACAACGGCTTCTCTGCGCGCCTCGAGCATCGCTTTGGTGGCGGACTTTATTTTCTGAACTCGTTTACGTGGTCAAAGGCAATGGGCACCTCAGAGCAGGCGCTTGAATACTTTGCCGGATATTACGCTGCGAATCCGCAGAACATACGCGCGCTCTCGAACGAGCGTGGACCTTCGTCCTTCGACATCGAGTTCATGAACGTTACCAGCCTTGTGTACCAGATTCCTTTTGGGCGCGGACGGAAATTTGGCTCGAACATGAATGC
>JAFAUR010001066.1 GCA_019243205.1 Acidobacteriaceae bacterium
TATTTGATTCCAAACTGGACGCCGCGCCGAACTACGGCAACACAGGCGCAACCATCGGGCACGAGCTCACGCATGGCTTCGACGATGAAGGGCGGCAGTTCGATGCCCGTGGAAACCTGAAGGATTGGTGGACGCCCGCTGACGCAAAAGCGTTCGAAGACCGCGTGGCTTGTGTCAGAAATCAATACGCAAAGTACATCATCGTCGACGACATTCACATCAACAGCAGCCTGACCCTCGGCGAGGATGTCGCGGATCTCGGGGGGACCCTGCTCGCCTACATCGCCTGGAAACACGCTACCCAGGGCCAGCAGCTCGCTCCTGCTGACGGACTGAGGCCCGACCAGCGCTATTTCGTCGGCATGGCCCAATGGGCCTGCGGCGATGAGCGTATTGAGGACAAGCGCCTGCACGCCATCACCGATCCCCACTCGCCCGATGAGTTCCGCATCAACGGAGTAGTCTCGAACATGCCCGAGTTCAAGGACGCCTTCGGGTGCAAAGCCGGCCAGCCGATGGTAAACGCAAACGCCTGCCGCGTCTGGTGATTTGCGAAACCAAGACACGATTTCCCAGCACGTCCTGCGTGACGAGCCTGCGAGTGTCCGATGGCCTCCGCCGATCGTTGTGTTCCGGTTTGCACGTCAGACACCCAGAACACGTTTATATGGTTCTTCGCGCATCCCTTCCGAGGTTCCGGTAATTGCCTCAAGTCAGAGTACAATCGGATGGCGCACCGGGAGCAGATCATGACTTCATCTAGCATGAGCCTGATCGCCTTTTTGTTCATATTTGGGGGAGCAATTGTCGGAATGCTTCTCCGCCGTGCCTTGCCTGTTAGCCATCTCCGTGACGACTCAAGAGACGTAATCAAACTTGCTACGGGACTGGTCGGAACGATGTCTGCTCTGGTTCTTGGCCTGCTGGTTGCATCGGCAAAGGGCTTTTATGATGCCCAGACCACGGAAATGACCCAGATTTCGGCGAACATTATCTTCCTCGACCGCGCCCTCGCTCGCTACGGCCCGGAGACAAAGGAAGCCCGTGAGGCTCTGCGCCATTCGTCTCAGAGAATCCTCGATCAGTCGTGGTCGAAGAAGGGCGCCTCTCGATTGGAACCCAGTTCCATTAGCGGCAACGTCGTGTACGACAAGGTTCAGGCCCTTACCCCAAACGATGACTCACAACGTTTGATAAAGTCCCAGGCGCTAAGTATGGTCCAGAATATCGGACAGACTCATATGTTGATGTATGAGCAGAGCACTCTGTCCGTCTCCACGCCACTGCTGACCACCATGGTCTTCTGGCTGACCGTTACATTTGTTATCTGGGGTCTCCTTGCATCTCCTAACGCCACGGTTATTGCCACTATGTTCGCCGCAGCTCTCTCGGCTTCCGGAGCAATCTTCCTAATCCTGGAGATGTACTCCCCCTACGACGGAATCATTCGAGTCTCGGATGCTCCAATTCGTGCCGCGCTAGCACATCTTGGCCATTGAGAGATACGTTTTGACAAATTGAACGCAACTGGTATCCAGCTCCTGATAATCGACCTCAATATCGCCCTGCCATCCCTCGGCATGGCATTTTTGACATCCAGCATTGATCACGGGAAGAGTCTGTCCCAGCATGCAAGAAAGGTTACGATACCGGGCCTCATTTCCTACCCCGCTTTATTTGCGACACATTTGAGCGTTGATTTTGGGACTTCCTATCAAGCGAATGCAGGTCCTAAAGTGGTAATTTCCTCATGTGGACGAAGCGCAGTGGCTCCCCGAGGTTGTTCTTGCTTCGCTCAATGATGAGCGCAATGCCAACAGCCTCGCCCGCCACGCGTATCGAAGCCGCACGCAGTTCTATCGTCTGTTCCGGGCAATGATCGAGGAGACCCCGGTCGCCATGCGCCGACGGCTGCTGCTCGAGAGAGCGGCATGGCAGTTGTCGCGAACCCAGTTCTCGGTGACAGACATCGGTCTCAACGCGGGTTACGGATCCCTCGAAGCGTTCACCCGGGCATTCCGAAGGGGGTTCGGCGTCTCACCGAGCCTTTATCGGCGTATGGGGGCGACGTACACTCACCTGCACAGCAGCAACGGAATTCATCACCATTTCGGTAAGGATGACACGAAAGGAGTTGGTCAATCTATGGATCTGTTTGATATCTTTTCGGGCCAGGAGTCCTGGCATACCCGACGTCTTCTGGATCTGGCAACAACGCTGAACGATGAACAGTTGGACCGCCCTTTGAAAAACCAGGTAAAAGTCTTTCCATGGGATGGCCCGGATCAGACTCTCCGCCAGGTTTTGGACCGCATGGTTCTAACGAAGGAAGTCTGGGCTGCAGCACTTACCGGCAGCAGCATGCCGCTAATGGATGACGCCCCTCCAGAGCATCGAACCCCTTCTGCCATGCTTGCGCGCATCGAAAAAGCGGATACCGCGTTCCACGGTGTACTTACAGATATACGCAATCGAAGCGCCTGGGAAGACACGTTTGTCGATGCTTTGTGCGAGCCCCCGGAGACCTTCACCTTTGGTGGGATGTTCGCACATGTGATTACCTTCAATTTTTACCGTCGGATGCTTGCGATCGACGCGCTGCGGCGCCTCGGAGTAAAGGTGGATGGTTTTGGCTGTCCTGAGGAGTACCTTGCGAGTCTCGTGGCTACGGCTTAGTCGATCTTCGTTCCCTTCAACGCTCCGCCAACCGCCGTGTTCATCAAGTTCTCGGCGAGCTTTTGGGTGGCGCTGTTGAGGGCTTCGATTTTTTCATTGATGAGGCGGTGATCGTCGTTGTGATAGACGGCCTGCAGTTCACGCTTCGCCGTTTCGATAGCGCTTTTCTCTTCTCTCGGAAGATCTTCGTATGCCGGATACTTCTGGGCTTTTTCGGTGGCGGCGAGAATGTTATCGGCTTCGACGCGGGCTTCGCGAACCTGGCGCTCGCGCATGTCCTCTTCGGCCTTCTCGAACGATTCGACGATCATCGCTTCCACCTGCTCCTCGGTGAGACCGTACGAAGGCTTCACTTCAACGCTTTGGCCCTTGCCGGTTCGCGCGTCGCGTGCGGTCACATTGAGAATTCCATTCGCATCGATGAGAAACCGGACTTCGATGCGCGCCATACCGGCGGGCAGCGGATCGATGCCGGTGAGGTCGAAACGAGCAAGGCTGCGACAGTCTTTTACCAGTTCGCGTTCACCTTGCAGTACGTGAATGAGAACGTTCCGCTGACCGTCAACTGCCGTTGTAAAAGTCTCGATGGCGCTGGCAGGAATCGTCGAGTTGCGCGCGATGAGCTTGGAGACCACTCCGCCCATGGTTTCGATTCCGAGCGATAGCGGTGTTACGTCGAGCAGCAGTTTATCTTCCACCTCGCCGGCGAGAATCCCTGCCTGAACAGCAGCGCCTAATGCGACCACTTCGTCGGGGTTAAGTTCGGTGTGAGGCTTGGCTTTGAAGACACGCTCCACCGCTGTTCGAACCAGGGGAATGCGAGTGGAGCCGCCCACCATAACAACTTCATTGATGTCTTCGGCGCCGAGATGAGCGTCTTCGAGACACGCGCGGCAGCGTTCGAGCGTGCGCTCGATGATCGGCGAAACCAAACGATCGAACAATTCGCGGTCGATCGAGCGGCGGTATGCTTTGCCGTGGTATTCGAGTTCGATTGTCGACTCGGGAACGAAGGAAAGTTCTTCTTTGGCCCTGATGACTGCGCGCCGCAGTCGCTGCACGCCTTCCGAGTCAGAGGAGAGATCGTAGCCCCATTCGGATTGCACGTCTTCGAGAGCAATGCGCAGCAGGAGATTGTCGATGTCATCGCCGCCTAGGTGCGTGTCGCCGTTCGTCGCGAGGACTTCGAAGATGCCGTCGTGAAGACGCAGGATGGAAATATCAAAGGTGCCGCCGCCGAAATCGTAGACGGCCACGATCCCGTTTTGCCGCTTATCGAGGCCATATGCGAGCGAGGCCGCAGTGGGTTCGTTCACAAGCCGCAGCACTTCCAGACCCGCCAAGCGGCCCGCATCCTTAGTCGCCTGACGTTGCGCGTCATTGAAGTAAGCCGGAACTGTAATCACGGCTTCCGTGACTGGTGCACCGAGCGCCGCTTCCGCGTTCTCCTTAAGAGTTCGCAGAACCGCGGCGGAAATCTCGGGGGGCGTGAAGGTGCGGTCGCCCAGACGAAGCCGGATCACCGATTCGCTGTTTTCAGCGATTCGAAACGGAAACAGCTTCAGCTCTTCGCCGACATCCGCGATGCCGCGGCCCATAAGCCGCTTCACCGAATAGACCGTGCGTTCGGGCGCGGTAAGCAGCATTTCGCGTGCCTCTTCGCCGGCAACCAGTTTGCCTTCCGACGTGACAGAGACGATGCTGGGGACGATTTTCCGGCCCTGAGGGTCTTCGAGAATGCGCGGACCGGTCAGTTCCATGACAGCCACCAGGCTGTTGGTCGTCCCGAGGTCGATTCCAACGATTTTGGATTTTCGGTTTTCACCGAAATCAATTTGCATTGTTCCCATTGCTTTGAGTTTTCTAAAGCCGGTCTTGTACCGGTTCAGCGGCCGAAGCCGCCGGATTCAGGGCGCGGTCGACATCGCGGATCAGGTTTTCGATATAGCGGCGGCGGTTGAGAACACCGCGAATTTCGTGCAGGGCCTGCCTGGCGCTCTCACTCTCTGGTTCGGCTGCGTCATAGCGCGCGAACAGATCCTCCAGTTCGCCGTCGATATCGGTCCGGAGCCGAACGAAATTGACACGCGCCGTTTCAAGTTGTGGGCGGGCGTCTTCGTCGCCCCCCTTCAGCTCTTCCAGCGCCATGTTTAGCTCGAAGACTTCTTCGAGCAGTTCCGGAGGAACATCTTTGGACCTCTGCTCGCCGATGGGAAAACCCTCCTCGGTCAGCAGGTACTCCGCCCGGCGGACCGGATCGCGGAGGGTCCGATAGCCATCGTTCAGGACCGACGTCGCTTCAAGAGCCTGCGCCTGCTCTTCCGGGCTTTTGCGGCTAAACCGATCCGGATGCCACTGGCGGCTCAGGTCGTAGAAGCGCTTTTGAAGGTGATCGTTATCGATGACCAGCTTTTTATCAAGGCCGAAGAACTCGTAGAAATTTCTGGAGACAGAAGACATAGACACAGTAACGCGCCGAGTAGGCGCGCCTTCGACGCGAGCAGGGCAGGATTAGGCGGAGAAGGAAGTACCGCAGCCGCAACTCTTCGTCGCGTGCGGGTTTTCGAACACAAACCCAGATTGCATGAGGCTGTCCTTCCAGTCGAGCGTCATGCCGTCCAGAAACACCATGCTCTTCGGGTCGACGAACACTTTCACATCATCGAAAACGAAGATGTGATCTCTCGGGCGGGGTTCGGGCGCAAACTTGAACTGATAGCTCAAGCCCGAGCAACCGCCCCCCAGAACTCCCAGACGTAGCCCACCCGCGACGCCCTCGCGGGCGAACGCATCGCGAATTCTTTGAACAGCCTTCGGTGTGACATGGATCTGCTTCGGCGCAGTCTCCTGCGCCGAAGCTCCATCCGCCGGCACACCGCCGAGCTGAGTCAACTCAGCCATAACAAACCCAATTAGCTAACGGCGACAGCTTCCGTTTTCAATGCATTGGGCTGCTTCTTCTTGTAGTCGCCGATAGCTGCCTTGATCGCATCTTCGGCGAGCACCGAGCAGTGGATCTTCACCGGCGGAAGCGAGAGCTCGTTCACGATATCCGTGTTCTTGATCTCGAGCGCCTGGTCGACCGTCTTGCCCTTCAGCCATTCTGTCGCGAGCGAAGAGCTGGCAATCGCACTGCCGCAGCCGAAAGTCTTAAACTTTGCATCTTCGATGACGCCCGTTTCCGGATTCACCTTCACCTGCAGCTTCATAACGTCACCGCACTCCGGAGCGCCTACCATTCCGGTGCCCACATCGGGGCTGCTCTTATCGAGCGAACCGACGTTGCGCGGATGTTGGTAATGATCGATAACTTTGTCAGAATAAGCCATTAGATTCCCCTTTTTCTGAAAACTTTAGTGTGCTGCCCAAACTACCTTTGACAGATCGACGCCTTCTTTAGCCATTTCGTACAGCGGAGAAAGCTCGCGCAGCTTCTTGACCACGTCGATGACCTTATTGGCTACATAATCCACTTCTTCTTCGGTATTGAAGCGGCCGATACCGAACCGGATGGAAGAGTGCGCCAGGTCGTCACCTGCGCCGAGAGCCTTGAGGACATAGCTGGGCTCGAGCGTGGCTGATGTGCAAGCTGAGCCGCTCGAAACGGCGATGTCGTTGATGCCCATCAGCAGGCTTTCGCCTTCAACGTAAGCGAAGCTGATATTGAGGTTGTGCGGGAGCCGATGCTCCATCGAGCCATTAATGTAGACTTCGTCGAGCTCCGATGTGAGTCTGTTCTTCAATTTGTCGCGCAGAAACTGAAGCCGCTTCGATTCTTCAGGCATTTCCTGGCGAGCGATCTCGCAGGCCGCGCCTAAGCCGACGATTCCCGGCACGTTTAATGTCCCCGAACGCATGCCGCGCTCGTGACCACCGCCATCCATCTGTGCAGTGATCTGCACTCGCGGATTGCGCCGGCGCACATACAGGGCTCCGACGCCCTTGGGCCCATATAGTTTGTGAGCCGTCAGAGACATGACGTCGATCCCGTCTCCGGCGACATTCACCGGGATCTTGCCAATCGCCTGCACGGCATCGCTATGGAATAAGACGCCCTTTTCTTTTGCGATTTTTGCGATTTCCTTAACCGGCTGTACGACCCCAATTTCGTTGTTGGCGTACATGATCGAGATCAGGATCGTTTTATCCGTGATGGCGTCGCGCAACTGATCGAGATCAATCAGCCCGTCCTGCCGAACGGGAAGATAGGTGACCCGAACGCCTTCTTTTTCGAGACGCTTGCACGTATCGAGCACGGCCTTGTGTTCGATTACCTGGGTGATGATGTGGTTGCCGCGCTCCGCATACATCTCGGCAATACCTTTGAGCGCCAGGTTGTTCGACTCGGTCGCGCCGCTGGTGAATACAATTTCTTTCGGAGTGGCTCCGATGAGCTCAGCGATCTGTTTGCGGCTTTTTTCGGTGGCCTCTTCGGCTTCCCACCCGAAGCTGTGATTGCGAGATGCCGAGTTACCGAAGATCTCGGTGAAGTACGGCTTCATGGCGTCAAACACCCGGGGGTCCATGCGGGTGGTTGCGTGGTTGTCCATGTAAACGGGCAATTTCATAAATTCATTTCCTTAGAGAACCTAACGGGTCAAGAGTTTTCGGGACGCCTTGAAGGGCGACAAGCGCGGCAGCCACCGGTGTCGCAGGCGTGTCCTCTCCCGGGTCTTCCAACATATCTTCGATGCTGACGCTATCCAGAAGTCGCAGGATGGCCTCATGTATACGCCTTAAAGGCTTCCGAACCGTGCATCGATCCGTGTGGCCGCAGGCCGTATGTTCCGTAAAGCAGTTGGCCAAGACAATCGGTCCGTCGATTGCGCGAATGACCTGAAGAGCAGTAATCAGCCGGGGAGACCGCGCCAGCCTATAACCGCCATTGGTGCCGTACTCGGAAAGGAGAAAGCCGGATTTTCCGAGCTTCTGGAGAAGTTTCGACAGCACTGGAAGCGGAATGCCGCAGGACTCTGCCGCTTCCTTCGCACTGACTGCTTCGCCAGTTTGCCGCTGGCGGAGAGCAAAATGCTTGAGAGCAATCAGACTATAGTCCGCCTTTTTTGTTAGCCGAAGCATCTCAGATCAATTCAGGGCAGGCGATCTACGACCAAGCAGATCCTATTTCTTTATAACACGACCGGTGGAGCGGGGGCCAGTTTTTATGTCTCGTGAATTCAGGGGTTTATCACGTTCCGAGGACGTGACCCTAACGCTCGATCCAAGGGTCTGCGAAGGGTGGAATGGGAGGGGTGTTATGGCAGTTTCGCATGATAAACTCGGTTGGCACCGCTATTCACACCTCTGCATCCGGCATGTTCCCTAAATACTTAGTGTGATTCGACTTTTTCGCGTTTTTATCCCGGCCAGCGTAGTTGCTCTTCTACTGTCCGAGATCATTCTGGTTCTGGCCTGTTATGTCGGGGCTCTGTATGTGCTCAACCCTGATCCGGTTTTTTACCTGTTCGCAGAGGGCAATTACTGGAAGCTCCTGGTGGTCACCGCCTGGATCATTCTAACCCTCTACTTTCAGGATCTTTACACGGATCTGAGGATCACCTCCCGCATTCTGCTAGTCCAGCAGATTTGCCTGGCGGTAGGGTGCGCGCTCCTGTTCATGGCTTTTCTGGGCTATATCCAGCCCGAACTAATCCTGGGTAGGTGGCTGATCGTTCTGGGCAGCCTGGGTGTCATCGTGCTGCTACCGCTCTGGCGCATTTTCTTCTGGAGATACATCATTGGCACGCTGAAGTCGGAACGGGTACTGCTGCTCGGCAATGCCAGCATATTGGCGGAAGTGATCGAGTGCGTCCAGCAGAAGCCAGAATTCGGGTACACGTTGCTCGGCTATCTGCACGAAGGCGAGCCTTCCGATTTTCCGGTCCCGTGTCTCGGATGCATCTCTGATTTGCGCGAAGTCTGCAAAGAGCACAAGCCGACGCGCATCGTAGTCGGTATGGCAGAGCGACGGAATCGCTTACCGGTGCACGATCTGCTCGAAATCCGTTTCTCTGGCATTGAGATCGAGGACGCGGCGGATACGTACGAAGTGGCGCTGCGAAGGGTATGCAGCAGGAAGATTCAACCCTCACAGCTTATCTTTTCATCCGGTTTAGGGCCGCAGCCGCACGCGCTGGCTATTCAGAATTTTTACTCTCTGATCATCGGTATGGTCGGTCTGATTCTTGCGTTGCCGATCATGCTTGTGACCGCCATTGCGGTCAAGTTGACATCGAAAGGCCCCATTTTCTACCGTCAACGCCGGGTGGGCATGAATGGCCACGTATTTACGCTTACGAAATTCAGATCGATGTACGCGAATGCCGAAGCCGGCACCGGGGCGGTTTGGGCCTCGAAAGATGACCCGCGCATCACGCCGCTGGGAAAATGGCTTCGCAAGCTGCGCCTCGACGAACTCCCGCAGCTTTGGAACGTTGTACGGGGCGATATGTCGATCGTGGGTCCGCGGCCAGAACGCCCTGAATTCGTGGAAGTGCTTGCCCAACAGATCCCGTACTACCGGCAGCGCCTGGCGGTCAAGCCCGGCATCACCGGCTGGGCCCAGATCAATCATAAATACGGCGACACGGCGCTGGACGCCATGATTAAGCTCGAGTACGACCTTTACTACATCAAGCATGTCGCCCCGGCGCTCGATTTCTATATCATTTTTCACACTGCGAAAGTCATGCTGCTGAGTCGCGGGGCGCAGTAGACAACCGGCGCTTCAAACGAGCTTAGCGAGCAGCCCGTCGAGGTGCGCCAGTGCGGCACGAAGCTGTTCCTTGCGGACCGGATGCGTCGCTGCTTCGAGTTCTCGCAAAATCCGGCCTCTTGAAAGCTCAATGCTTTCGCGTTCCCGTTGCCGGAGAAGCTCGGCCTGTGTCAGCGCGGGCTGGCTTCCGCGCGTGCGGGCCTCCTCGGCGAAATCCATCTGCGATTCGACAGACTTGCTCTCCCAGCCGCGCGCCACCCCTCTATTTTAGGAGAACTTCCGTTCATCTCCCGGTTTTGCGATAGGCCAGGACAGCCCGGTTGTGTTCCTCGAGAGTTGAGGAAAACTGGTGTGAACCCGAGCCGTCCGCCTTGGCAACAAAGTAGAGGTAGTCGGTTGCGGCGGGTTGCGCAGCGGCGCGGAGGGCGCTCATTCCCGGATTTGCGATTGGGCCGGGAGGCAATCCAAGGTGCGTATACGTGTTGTAGGGATTCCCGCTGGCGAGGTCCGATTTATGAATCACGCCGTGATAACGATTGTCCAAAAGCGCCGCGTACACGGTGGTCGGATCGCACTGGAGCGGGATTCCGGCCTTCAGCCGGTTGCTGAACACCGCGGCGATCAGGGGACGTTCGGACGGTACCGCTGACTCTTTCTCCACCAGTGAGGCGAGGGTCACGATACGGTGCAGGTCCGGCCCCGTCGCGGTCGAGTTCAGAGTGGCCCATTGCCGACGAAACTCCGCCGTCATGATCGCGCACAGTTGGCGGGCGGTCGTCTTGTGTGTGACGCGGTAGGTCGACGGGAAAAGGTAGCCTTCCAGGTTCGGGGCGAGCGGGTCCAGATCGTGAATCAGAGCGGGATCAGCTGCCGCTTTGAGAAAGGCTTCAGGCTTGACCGTATCCGAATTGGCGAGTAAGGCGGAGATATCGAAAATGTTGCTTCCCTCGGGTACAGTGAGTTCCTCGTAAAAGATCTCTCCGCGTCGGATCTTGTCGAACACCTGCCAGGGAGTCTCCGCTGAAGCAAAACGGTATTCACCGGCTTGCAGCGTAGCGCGAGGATGGAGAGCGCGAACCGTGAGAAAGGCCCATGGCGAGCGAACGATGCCGTGTTCGGCGAGCAGGTTCGCGATGGTGTGAGACGACATGCCCCGGTTGATTTCAACGAAAGCCGGGGCGCCAAACCCTGCGTACGGTCCCAAATACCTGAGATTCACGAACAGTGCAAGCCCCGAAGCGACGAGGCCCAGCAGAACGATCCATACGAAAGCCCGGCCCAAAAAGCTGACTTTTCTAGCCATCGGTACTATCTTCCGATGCCGCTGTGATCCGGCGGCTTTCCAGATAACTCTCGAGCAAGAGGACGGCCGAGAGCCGATCTACAGCGTTCTTTTTCTCTTCGAGCGAAGCACCGGACGCGCGCAAGATTCGTTCTGCTTCCACCGACGTCAGACGTTCATCCCAATAGACGACGGGCCGTCCCGCATATTCGCTGAGACGCTGGGCGAACTCGGCCGTGTACAGGCTTTGGCGGCTCTCGGAGCCGCTCATGTGAAGGGGGCGCCCGACGAGCAACATGCCTACACTCCACTCTTGAATCAGCTTCTTCAGGCGGTTCAGATCGTCACGGATACGTATTCGCTCGAGCGTTGGCAAGCCCTGAGCGGTGATACCCAACGGGTCACTTACAGCCAAACCGATGCGCTTTTTGCCTACGTCAAGAGCCAGTATGCGGTGCGTCGGGCCGGGTTCGGACTGCGGCTCAGAATCGGAAAAGTCTGAACTGTCCCGATTTTCTCTTTGCATGTTAGAGTAGCGATACGGCGTTACTGAATCCTCCGAAACCTGCCCGAGCCACCTCACGCGCCGCTTTGAATGTAATCGCTCTGGCGGTTTCGGTCGCGTTGCTCTACTACGGGCGTGATTTCTTCGTCACTCTGATCATATCGGCGATCGTCGCTTTCATTCTCGATCCCGCAGTGATTCTGGTGATGAAACTTCGTATCCCTCGGGCCCTTGCGACGGCAACCGTGATCGGCATCGCGCTTGTGGGGATCTACCTCTTTTCGGTGGCAGTGTGGTCCCAGGTGTCGAGTATCTCTGAAGACCTTCCAGCCTATACTGCCAGACTAAGCGAACTCTGGGAGAAATCGAACAACGCACTCGATCAGATAGAGCAGCGGACGATCGAGGCGGTCATTCCGAAGAGCCTGCGAGCGCAACACGAGCAGATTCAACAGAAGCCGCAGGAGGCTGCCGCACGGACGCGAAAGCGTCGCGGGGCGGCTGTCCCGGTGACGACGCCTGCGCCGCCGGCTATTCAGGAAGTCCGGCTATACACCGAACCAAAGCCGATCATCACGACAATGTATTTGTATCTTTCGGGCTACATCCACATTCTCGTGATGGCCTCGTTCGTCCCGTTTTTGGTTTATTTCATGCTGAGCTGGCGCGACCACATCAGCAAGAGCGTGATGCGGTTATTTCAGGGGCACGAGCACCGGGTCGTGGTCGGCAGAACCTGGACCGGCATCGGTGATTCAACAAGGGCCTACGTGCTTGGCAACTTCCTATTGTGGGTGTTTCTGAGCAGCCTGAGCGCGATCGCGTTTTTCTTCCTCGGCGTGCCGTATTGGCCGCTTGTGGGCCCGCTCAGCGCGTTCTTCAGCCTGGCTCCGTACGTCGGCCTACCGCTTTCGGTACTCCCTCCGGTAATGGCAGCCGTGGCCATACCTAATCGCTTCAAGATCATCTTGACGGTTGTGGCCGTTACCGTAGGCCTTCACTTCACCGCGATGAATTTCCTTTATGCGAAGATTATCGGGCGTCGGGTCCGTCTTAATCCGTTGATGGTTACGATTGCCATCATGTTCTGGGGAGTGATTTGGGGTGGTATCGGGTTGATCCTGGCAGTTCCCATCACGGCCGCGTTGAAGGCGATTTGCGACAACGTCGAGTCGCTCCAGCCTTACGGGAAGTTGCTCGGCGATTAGCGGATATAAGCCCGCACAGGTGGTTCGGTTCCGGCGACCATCATCTCCGGTTTGCTGTGAGCGGGCTCTGTCCGGATATAAGCCAAACCAACCACCTCGCCTAAACCTGGTGAGTAAAGAGCCGAACTGATTTCTCCGGCTTCTTTCCCGTCTGCGATTAGCTTGGTTCCGGGAGCAGGCGGCTCGTTCGACTGGATTCGTATCGGTGTAAGCAGGCGGTGCACCTGCCCGCGTGAGCGGACGCGTTCGACAATCTCCTGACCTAGATAGCAACCCTTGTTCGGATGTACCGCCTGCAGTTGCTGCGTTTCCTGTACAAGATACCGTTCGGTGACCTCGTCGCCGTAACGCGGCAAACCGTTTTCGAGGCGCACCAGCCGGGCGGCCGCGGCGTCCCCCTGCGGGATGTCAGGCAGCTGAACGAGATTCCGTTGTTCAGCCGGTAAGAAAGCGCGCAACCCGTCGGGTCCGGTGCTCGCAACGCGGAGGACAAAACCCGAATGCCATTCTTCGATTGCGTAGCGCTGAGCCGGAACCGGCCAACCTGCTTGCGATGCGGATTCTATGCTGTCCGGTCCTTCGATGGCTATTTCAACCCACTCAGACGTCTTGTCTTCCAGCTCGACATCATCCGCGATGATGTACCGGTCGAGATGTTCGCGCAGCTTTTCGGCTACTTCGGGTTCCGTATCAAGCCATAGCGCGTCACCCGTGTTGATGACATTGGCATCCGCCAGAATGCGGCCCTGCGCGCTGAGGAAAAACGCGTATGTCGCGCGCCCGGCGGGAAGATCTGCGATGGAATTCGTGCTCATCGCGTGCAGCAGACGAGCGCGGTCTTCTCCGATCGCACGAAGCTTCCCGCGATGGGAAAGATCCAGCCAGGCGGCCGTCGTACGCAAAGCTTGGTAACCAATCATCTCAACCCTTTGATGCTGCCGATTCCCTACAAGCCGCGCAGCGTCAAGGAGCGGAGGTAGGCCGAGATCAAGACGATCACGAATCCGGAAATGGTCAGGCTGAGGAGCCGGCGACTGCTTTTGCCACCCACTATCACATCGCCGTACGGTGCTGTTGCAAGCAGAATGCCGGTCGCGAGGACGTGCGCAACCAGCAGCATCTTGATGCCGAACCACATCTGGTACGTGGAAGAGTGTTTCGGTCCGGAAAAGAAATTGTACAGACCCGAGGCGACGATCAGAACCAGCAAAATAAAAAGCGTCGTTCGCCAACGAACCTGGGAGGCAACGGCGCTTTGTTTTCGCAGCTCCTCCGGAAGCAGGTTAAATGCCGGGACGAGCACCTGATTGGCATAGAATGCGCCGCCAAGGAACATAATTACTGATGCAATGTGAACGAAGCGAGACAGCAGATGGATGAAAAGGTCCGGCGTCACCTTCCGAGTATACGGGGCGGTTTCAAGAGACGAGCTGGCGCACGTACGGCTCGAGCGCGGGCGTACATGCGTACGCGTTCCCACCATAAATGGTGCTGGTTCCGTCGAAGCTTTTGAACTTGCCGCCTGCTTCTTCCACCAGGATCTTCAAAGGAGCGAGATCCCATGGTGCAGCGTTCGGCTCTATCCACACATCGGCCTGACCTTGAGCAACCAGCATGGCATCTACCGCGCCGCCTAGGCTGCGCACCGCCCAGAAGCGTGAGATCCAGGGCATTAGGGAAGACGATACTCCGCTGACCCCCGCCTTGTTGAAGCCATTAAACGAAAGCACGGCATCTTCTGGCGCCCCGACGTCGGAGACGCGGATTGCCGATCCGTTTGCCCAAGCCCCATAGCCCTTTGCCGCCCAGAGCAGAAGGCCCTGGCGGGGGCAGTGAGCGGCTCCCGCCACAATCTCGCCATCGACTTCCAGCCCGATTAGCACAGCCCAGAGCGGAATGCCACGCACGAAGTCACGCGTCCCGTCGATCGGATCCACGATCCATTTGCGGCCACTGCGGCTTTCCCGGGCTGCGCCTTCTTCACCCAGGATGCCGTCGTCCGGAAACTCCCTCGAGATGCTTTGGACGATCAGGGCTTCGCAGGCGCGGTCGGCAGCGGTGACAGGCGATTCATCAGCCTTCGACTCCGCGGTAACGCCCTTGCGTTGATACTCGATCGCAAGCGCTGCTGCCTCTTGCGCCATCAATTTCGCGAGGTCCAGCTCGCGCGCGTAGGTCATGCTTGATTATCGCCAGCATGACGTTTTGGACAGGACGTCTAGGTCGCCGAGCGCTTGGCGTCAAATTCGCGCCCTGCTCCGTTACCCATGCGGCCACCTTCCATCTTCATCGTGAAGTGGATAGTATCGCCTTCGACTTTGCCTTTGTAGTTGAGCGTCATCTTGTTACCGTTGAACTCGCGGACAACATTGAACGAGACGTTATCTCCGTCGATCTTTCCGTCCGAGATCTCGGTCTCGCCTCTCGGTCCGCTGATGGTTCCGGTGAGCTTGCTACCGTCAGCCTTCAGGTTCATGGTTCCGGTCATTGTGTTTCCGTCCCGGCCAGGCATTTCGTACGTCCACTTGCCAGTCACGTCAGCGGCCCATAGCGCCACAGTAGCTAAGGTGCCCGCCAGAAGCAGGCGTAAGGCTTTGAGTGTCATCGTTACCTTTGGTGATCGTTAAGAACTTTGCAATACAAGGACTCGGTGAAGGCTCGTATGGTTACCTAGACGTCGTTAACACGTGTTAATTCGGGTGGCCGCGAACGTGCGCTCTGTTCTCGCATTCGTAATTCTTCCTACGATTTAGCGGCGTTAACATATGCCTTCGTTATTGACAGGGGGTACTCCAAACGATAATCTAAAGTTTCGTTCACGGCATTAATGTCGTTTGGGTACCTATTTAGAAGCATTATGGCCGTCAAATTCCGATCGAGGATGAATGAACCAGCATTGCTTTGTTCTTGAATTTGCTCATTCGCTTCCCGGGCGCGTCAAAAGAATCCACGTCACTTATAAATCACTGGCCTACCTAGCAGGTTTTTGTCTCGTTATCGCCCTTGTTGGCTTCGGTCTGCTCTCTACGTACGTCCAGATGTCCTGGAAGATGTCGCATTACAACGAGATGCGGGCAGATCTCGAGCGCCTTCGAACGCGATATCAGGAACTGGAAAAAGTGGCGCGCCAGCACACCGACCAGATGGCATCGCTCGAGAGTCTGGCGACGGAGATGACGGTAGCGTACGGAATCACTGGCGCAAATCAGGCCGGATTGGGCGGTCCGACACTTCGGCAATCGATGGAAGAGTTCAACGCGCTGAAGACTACCGAGTACACCGGTATCTATCATCACTACGCATATCAATGGCAGGCGCATCCTCAGCCGAACCTTTGGCCTATTGCCGGCATTGTCCGTAGTTCATTCGGGGCACGATCCGATCCTTTTTCGGGCGAAGGCGCATTCCATACGGGCCTCGACCTGGCGGCCCCGAAGGGTACGCCGGTGCACGCCACCGCCGATGGTGTTGTTGCCAGCGCGGGTTGGGCTGGCGCTTATGGAAGGCTGGTTGTGATCGATCACGGCAACGGTATGGAGACCTGCTACGCGCACCTTTCTCAATCGCTCGTAGTGCCGGGCCAAACCGTAACCCGCGGCGAAGTGATCGCGCTTTCGGGCTCATCCGGCCGCTCGACTGGTCCGCATCTGCACTACGAAGTTCGACTGGGCGGCGCTCCAGTTAATCCTTATAAATACCTGGGCAGGCCCAAAACCGCGCGGGCGCAGTTGGCTTCATCACGCCCGGTACAGAGCGACCTGGGGCTGTAACTGCAACATCGGAATTCCCGGTGGCGTCTGATTAATAGTGAAAGGCGTAACCCGGAGGAGCTTGCTGGCAGTTGGCCCTGCCCTCTTCGGCTCGTTCTCGCTCGCGGGATCTTCGCCCTCTACCCGCAGCTCACCCAAAAAGACCAAACCCCTTCCGGCAACGGGCGAGTTTGTCCGGTTCGTCGATCCCACGACGGAATCGGTCGTCGTGCGGCTGACGGACCCATCACACACGAGCCTGCTTCCTAAGCCCACAAACCACTTCATTTCGGTTAAAGAACGTTTTCTCGTATTCTCTTCAGACCGGGCTGGGCGACCTGCTCCGTATCGCCTCGATCTCCGAACCGGGATCGCCGCGGTGATCGATCACTTCGACACGTTCGTACCTTCATCACTTTGCTTAGATCCGTCCGGCCGATCCGTGTATCTGCTCGATGGTATGACTCTGAAAGAGGTCTCATTCGGCGCCAAGCGGTCCCGGATTGTTGAGGAGGGAGTGAGCGCCTTCGGAGTCGGAGGCTCGGAGAAATCAATAACCTTTGTGAAAAACGGTGAGCTGAGAATGCCCGGGACGGCGGCTCAGCCCCTTGCAAAGGATGTTGCGGCATGGTGCCTAGTTCGACCCGGCGATAGCGGCTGCCTGTTCCAGCGGGGATCATGCGACGCCGACGGCGAGTTATGGTATGCCCCGATGGATGTGAGGCAGAAGCCATTGTTAATCGCTCGCGGTCCGCTCGCAGGTCCGGTCTGGTCACCCGACGGCTCGAGTGTTCTTTTCCTTAGAAATACTCCGTCTGCGTCAGGGGTTCTTCTATCTGAAATTCACGAACTTTCACCGGAAGGAGGTCCCGAGCGGAAAGTTTCTTCAACCAGCCAGTTCGCGGCATTTGCCCCAAATGGAGACGGCTCCGTATTTGTGGGCGCGAGCCGCAGTAAGGCGCAGCCGACGATTATCCTTCTGTTGCGGTCGCTGCAGCGGGAATTGACTTTGTGCGAGCATCGGGCTTCCCATCCGGCCGCGGTGGCGCCCGTGTTCTCGCCCGATAGCCGTCGTGTATATTTCGAATCCGACCACCAAGGGAAGACTGCTCTCTACTCGGTTAACGTCGAGCAGCTTGTAGAGCCGACCAATGCGACGGCCTGATTTGCACTCCGGTCCAAAATTGCGGCGCCCAGCGTAACGCGCTACTTCCCGACTCCGTCCAAACAGACACTCGCTTGCTTTGGGAGGGATGCGTGTATCTATCTGCGGGCAGGCGAACATTTCTGAAGAGCTTTACTCGATACTGCGTTTTGGGTCTTGGCGTTGTGGCATTCGGGACGGAGCGAAGCGGAAATGGCGCCGAGCAAGATAAGGATAAAGAGAAAGAAAAAAAGCCGGATGCCGCGAAACAGGAGGAGATTTTTCAGCCAGGTGGAGACGTAAAGGTGCCGAAACTGACCCACTACGTGGAGCCGGAATTTTCGCCCAAATCGAAAGAGGCGTTTGTCGAAGGCGTGGTCCGGATCTCAACAGTCATTACCTCCCAGGGCGAGCCGAGTGCTTTTCGCGTTGTCAGCGGGCTAAATGCGGAGGAAGACAGAAATGCTGTCGACGCTCTAAAGAAGTGGCGCTTTCAACCTGGCACGAAAAACGGCCGTCCCGTGAACGTCAGAGTGACAGTCGAAGTTGAGTTCCATCTCCTGTAGCTACTAGGCTCAGTAAGGATTCCGCCTGCGGAGGACCCGTGCGAGGCCGATTAGCGAGACGGAGAAGATCCCGACAATGACAGGTAAGCCTTTCGGTTCTGGAACGCCGGAGAGAGCGGGAGGAATCGGAACAATGGGGGGCGGCAGAGAGGCGCCGCCCGGCGCCCCG